>NZ_VBVZ01000009.1 GCF_005863185.1 Pseudomonas edaphica | reverse complement strand
TCGTTCGTGACCAATCGCGTGCAGATTGGCGAGGTCGAGCGTTCGGTGGCGGCGTTGCAGCAGCCCGGCAGCGGCGACGTGCAGTTGACCGCGCTCAACGATCTGACCCGTGAACTGGCGCGTCTGGATTATCGCGCTAAAAACGGCGTGCCTTGGTATCAGCGCTTCGGCCTGGAGCAAAACCAGAACCTGCTGGCAGCGGTGTGGCCGCATTACGTGCAGGCCAATAATCGTTTGATGCGCGACCCGGTGGTGGTCAACCTGCAAGGCCGGCTCAAGGCATTTATCGCCTTGCCGCCCGGTAGCGAACAGCGTGCGGGGGCTGCTGCAGGGGCCTATGAGAACTTGAAGGCGTACCTGATGCTGGCCCGGCCGCAAAAGGCCGACGCCACCTTTTTACGCAAGGCGCTGGTAAACGCCGAACCCGCGCGCAGCGGCGTGTCGGCGGGGCTTTGGCAAGGGTTGTCGCCGGTCTTGTGGGGCTTCTATGGCGAGCAGTTGGCGGCGCACCCGGACTGGGCGATCAAGGCCGACCCGGCGCTGGTGGCCCAGGCCCGTCAGGTGTTGCTCAGCCAGTTGGGCCAGCGCAATGCGCAGGCCGCGCTGTATCGCAAAGTGCTCGACATTGCAGCCAATCAATACCCGGTGCTGAGCCTGCACGGCATGGTCGGTGAAACCGATGCCTCGGCACTGTTCACCACCACGGCCAGCGTAGCGGGGGTGTTTACCCGGCAGGCGTGGGAAGGCCGGGTGCGGCAGGCCATCGATGAGATCGCCGAAGCACGCCGCGAGGAAATCGACTGGGTGCTCAGCGACAGTCAGACCGACATCGCCAGCGAGCTGACCCCGCAGATGCTCAAGGAGCAACTCACCGAACGCTACTTCCAGGACTACGCCAGTGCCTGGCTGGACTTTCTCAACAGCCTGCGCTGGCGCAAGGCCGAGGGCATGGGCGATGTGATCGACCAGTTGACCCTGATGACCGATGTACGCCAGTCGCCATTGATCGCGCTGATGAACACCCTGGCCTACCAGGGCCAGGCCGGCACGCGCACGCAGGCTTTGGCCGACTCGCTGATGAAGTCGGCCAAAGACTTGCTCGACCAGGACAAGGTGCCGCTGATCGACCAGCAGAGCCAGGTGCCGCGCAGTCCATTGGACGGCACCTTCGGGCCGCTGCTGACGTTGCTTGGCAAAGACACCGAAGGCCAGGCCGACAGCGAGCGCCTGAGCCTGCAAGCCTTCCTCACCCGCGTGACACGGGTGCGCCTGAAACTGCAACAAGTGAGCAGCGCCTCCGACCCACGGGAAATGACCCAGGCCCTGGCGCAAACCGTGTTCCAGGGCAAGAGCGTCGACCTTACCGACACCCAGTCCTACGGCAGCCTGATCGCCGCCAGCCTCGGCGCGGAGTGGGGCGTGGTCGGCCAGACGCTGTTTGTGCAGCCGCTGGCGCAAGCCTGGCAACGGGTGCTGCAACCCTCGGCGGCGGGGCTCAACAACCAGTGGCGGCGGGCAATCGTCACCGACTGGCAGGGCGCGTTCGCCGGGCGTTATCCGTTCGCCAACACCACCAGCGACGCCTCGCTGCCGATGCTGGGGCAGATGATCCGCGCCGACTCCGGGCGCATCGAGCAGTTTTTGCAGAACCAATTGGGCGGCGTGTTGCGTAAGGAAGGCAGCCGCTGGGTGGCCGACCCGCGCCACAGTCAGGGGCTGCGCTTCAACCCGCAGTTCCTGGCGGCGATCAACCAGCTCAGCCAATTGGCCGACGTGATGTACACCGACGGCGGCATGGGCATGAGCTTCGAGTTGCAGGGTAGGCCGTCGCGCAACGTGGTGCAGACCAACTTCATTCTCAACGGCGAGGAGCATCAGTACTTCAACCAGCGCCAGGCGTGGCAGCGCTTCAACTGGCCGGGCTTCAGCGACGACCCGGGGGCGAGTTTGAGCTGGACCAGCGTGCAGAGCGGCGAGCGTTTGTTCGGTGATTTCGAGGGTACCTGGGGCCTGATCCGCCTGCTGGAAAAAGCCACGCTCACCCCGCTGGACGACGGTGACAGCCGCTTTCGCATGGTGCTCAAGGCCCCGGATGGCCTGGACCTGACCTGGAACCTGCGCACCGAAATGAGTACCGGGCCGCTGGCCTTGCTGGCGCTGCGCAATTTCACCTTGCCGCAGCAGATTTTTCTGGCTGAGAGCACGGCGACGACTGCAACACAGGGGAACCTTGAATGAGCCTGCACACCCTGGTCACCCAATGCCTGGGCGAACGTGACGCCGTGGCCCTGGCCCGTCAGCAGGCCGGGCCCTGGCAGGCGTGGCTGCAACCGATCAGCAGCGACGCGCCCGCCGGCCACGACCCCGGTTACGACGACGACTTCCAGCGTATGCGCGAAGAGGTCAACAAGCTCTCCGGCGCCGATGCCGAGCAGGTGGTGCAGTGGGCGCAGAAACTGCTGGAGCACACTTGCAAGGATTTGCGCGTGGCCACCTATTACCTGTGGGCACGCCTGCAAAAAGACGGGGAGGCCGGGTTGGCGGATGGTCTGACTTTGTTGGCTGCACTGGTGGAGCGCTATGTCGCCGAGGTGCTGCCGACGCGGCCCAACACCCGCAAGATGGCCCTGGAATGGCTGGCCAGCGGCAAGGTGTTGGACAGCCTGTCGCTGTACCCGGAGGTGGTGCGCGGCGAGGCCGAGCGTACGGTGGCGGCGCTGGCCTGGTTGGAGCATGGGCTGCAAGCCTGGCCGGCGGATCAGCGCCCGGCCCTGGGCGCGTTGTATGACGCGTTGTCGGCAAGGTTGGCGCAGTCGGGTGGGGTGGATGCGCTGGTGCCGCAGCACAGCGCCAGTCATGAAACCAACCTGCATACGGCGGCGCCCGGCGTTACGACGATCAAGTCCGGGCGCGACCTGCTGGACAACGGTCGTGCGCTGGCCGGTTATTTGCGCGAGCAACCCCTGGGGTGGCTGGCGGCGCATCGGCTGATGAAAAGCCTGCGCTGGGACACCGTGCACCAGGCGCCGCCGGAGGAGGCCAGCGGCACCACGCGCCTGGCACCGCCGCGTGGCGATTACCGTGCGCAGCTCAAGCGTCTGTACCTGCAACAGGGCTGGTCGGAACTGCTCGACCAGATCGAACGTATGTACGCCGAAGGGGTGAACCATTTCTGGCTGGATTTGCAGTGGTATCTCTACCAGGCGCTGAGCAAGCAACCGGCGCCGCAGGACAGTTGGGCGGACATCGTCAAGCGTGACCTGGGGATGTTCCTTGAGCGTTTGCCGGGCCTGGAGTTGCTGCACTGGAGCGACGGCACACCCTTCGCCGACGAGACCACCCGTGACTGGATCACCCAGCACGTCAGCGGCAATCGCCCGCAACAATGGCTACCCGCGCCACGGGCGGTGCTGACCTCGGCCGACGCCGACATTCTCTCGCTGGAAAGTGAAGCGGTGGCCCAGGCTGACAGTGATGGCGTCGAGGCGGCGCTGGCCTGGTTGGCGGCACGCCCAGGTGCGCAGACCGGGCGCCAACGCTGGCTGTTGCGGCTGTTGATGGCGCGGGTTGCCGAGCAATACGGCAAGAGTGACCTGGCGATGCACCTGCTTGGCGATCTGGATGCCACAGCGCAGCAGCATGGCCTGGCGACCTGGGAGCCGGAACTGAATTTCGAGGTCAAGGCGCGTCTGCTCAAGCTGCTGCGCTTGAAAACCCAACGCAACGATGCCGACAAACCCGGCCTGGCCCGGCGCACCGAAGCGTTGCTGGCCTCGCTGGTGGCGATCGACCCGGTACGCGCCGCCGTGCTGTGCGGCTAACCCTTATTGAGCAGGAGTGTGTTTGTGAGCATGGATAATTTGACACTGCGTTACTTCGACGCCGAGATGCGCTACCTGCGCGAAGCCGGCAAGGAGTTCGCGCAGGCGTTCCCCGACCGGGCGGCGCAACTCAACCTGGATAAACCCGGTGCCCAAGACCCTTACGTAGAGCGCCTGTTCGAGGGCTTCGCGTTCCTGATGGGGCGCCTGCGCGAAAAGCTCGATGATGACTTGCCGGAACTGACCGAAGGGCTGGTCAGCCTGCTGTGGCCGCACTACTTGCGCACCATTCCGTCGCTGTCGATCATCGAGCTGGCGCCGGACCTCAAGCAAATGAAGCACAGCGAACCGATCGCGAAGGGCTTCGAGGTGTTGTCCCAACCTATCGGCGCACAAGGGACGCGCTGCTGCTACACCACCACCCAGGCGCTGACCCTGCAACCTTTGGCGCTGGAGCAGGTGCGCCTGGCCTACGAGCTGGACGGCCGTTCGGTGTTGCGCCTGCGCTTTGCCTGCGGCGCCTTGACCGACTGGGGCGAGATCGACCTGAGCCGCCTGCCGCTGTACCTCAATGCCGACGCGCCGCTGGCCAGCGCCTTGCACCAGGCCCTGACGCTGAACACCCAGGCGGTGTATGCGCGCCTGCCAGGGCAAACCGAGCGCCAGGCGCTGCAGGCGCATTTCGCACCCAAGGGCTTTGCCGATGAAGACCGCCTGTGGCCCAAGGGCGACAGCGCCTTCAGCGGATATCAGTTGCTGCTGGAATATTTCACCTTCCGCGAGAAGTTCATGTTCGTGACCCTGTGCGGGCTGGAACGCCTGGCGTTGGCTGCCGGCACGCCCTGGTTCGAATTGGACGTGGTGCTGCGCGAGGCCTGGCCCCACGAATTCAGTCTCAATCACGAGCATATTCGCCTGCATGCGGTGCCGGTAATCAACCTGTTCCCGCTGGAAGCCGACCCCTTGACCCTGGCACCGTTGCAGACTGACTACCTGTTGCGGCCGATGCGCTTGCAGGACGGCCATACAGAGATCTATTCGGTCGACCGGGTCACCTCGTCGAAAAACGCCGAACGCCACGACTATGTGCCGTTCACCAGCTTCCGCCACAAGGGCGGGATGCTGCGCGACGACGCGCCGGAGCGCTACTTCCACACCCGCTTGAAGCGCTCGGCCAAGGGCCTGCACGACACCTGGCTGATCCTGGGCGGCGAGGGCTTCGACGCGGACCGTTTGAACACCACCGAAAGCCTGTCCCTGCGCCTGACCGGCACCAACGGCCTGTTGCCGCGCAAAGCATTGCAAAGCACCTTGCTCGACACCGCCGTGCAATCGACCCAGGCCGGTCTGCGGGTGCGCAACCTGTGTGCGCCGAGCCTGCCGCAGTACCCGCCCAACCGGGATCGTTTCCATTGGCGGGTACTCAGCCACCTGGGCTCCAACTTCCTGCCGATGCTCGACAGTGCCGAGGTGCTGCGTGGCACGCTGGCGCTGTACGACTGGACCGGCAGCGAGTTGAACCGTCGTCGCCTGGAGGCGATGGTCGATGTTCGCCACCATCTGGTTCAGCGCTTCGAAAAGGGCTTTTTACTGCGCGGCGTAGACATCGAAGTCACCCTGGATGCCAACGGGTTTTCGGGGGAGGGCGATATCAGCCTGTTCGGTGAAATGCTCCACCGCTTCTTTGGCCTGTATGCCGACATTCATTTATTCAACCAGCTCACGCTGATCCTGCAACCTACTGGAAAGTGCCTGCGATGGAACGAGAACCACAGTCAGCGTATTCCCGGCTGAAAGCCTCCGGTCTGCTGGACGCACTGGGCGGGCGGGTCGCGGAGGCCAACCTGTACCGGTTCTGCCAGTTGCTGGAACAGGCGTTGCCCGGTCACCCCTTGTTGGGCAGCACTGCGCACCCGGCAGATGACCCGGTGCGCTTTCGCCCCGACCCCGGCATGGGCTTTCCTGCCGGGGAACTGCGGGCCATCGAAACCGATGAGTACCATCCCGAGCGTCCGGCCACGGTGCGCACGCGCCTGCTGGGGCTGTACGGCGTTGATTCGCCGATGCCCACCAGCTTCCTGGATGACATTGCCCAACGCCGCGAAGGCCATGAAGCCCTGGAGGCGTTTCTGGATATCTTCAATCACCGGATCTTTACCCAGTTCTATCGGATCTGGCGCAAGTACTCCTACCCTGCAGCCTTCGAAAGCGGAGGCCGCGACGCCACTTCGCAATGCCTGCTGGGGTTGGTGGGCCTGGGCATTCCCGGGACGGCGCAACAGGTGGCTACACCGATGTCGCGCTTTTTGGCGCTGCTGGGCGTGATGCGCCTGCCCACGCGCAACGCTGAAGGCATCACCGCGCTGGTCAAGCTGTTGGCGCCCAATACCCAACCCAGGGTGACACCGCACTGGCCGCGCAAGATTCCGTTGGCGCAGCCGGCGAGTCTGTCCTCCAGCCGCCCGGTGGGCTTGTCCCAGGGCACGCCGCTGGGTAGCGCCGGCTTTGATGCCAACAGCCAGTTGCACCTGGCGCTGTACACCGAAGACCTGGACGAAGCCCACGGTTGGCTGCCGGGAGGCCAGTTGTACACCGACCTGCTGGTGTTATTGCGGGTATACCTGGGCTGGCGCTGCACCGCGAAGTTGCAGTTGTCGCTGCCGGTGCGCAGCTTGCCCAAACCCGTGCTGGGCGGCCCACCGGTGCTGCTGGGCATGACCGGCGTGCTGGGCCTGGGCGGCACGGCCTGGCAGGTCGGCGCCGACGACACCATCACCATCAATCTGGGCCGCTATCAGGGCCTGCAAGGTAACCCCCAGTTCAGAGAGGCACAGCATGTCGCGTACCGTTTTTAATGCAGTAACAGTGGCGGTGCTCGGGGCACTGCTGGGCGGCTGTGGGCTGACTCAGAAGGTGACGGACGCCACGGTGTCCACGACCCAGTCGATCTTTTACAAGCAAGTGACGACCCTGCACCTGGATTTCACTGGCCGGGCGGCGATGAACACCGACGTGACCGACATGAGCGGCCTGTCGGTGCCCACGCTCGTGCGTGTGTATCAGTTGCGTGACGACACGCTGATCAACAAGGCGACTTATGAACGCGTGCTGAGCGATGCGGACAACCTGTTGAGTGCCGATCTGCTGGACCAGCGAGCCCAGGTAGTGAAGCCCGGAGAGGGCGCGCAACTGAACATGCCCATGCATAAGGACGCGAAGTTTGTCACGGTGGTGGCGTTATTTCGCAACCCGGATACCGTCAAAAACACCTGGCGCCTCACCCTGTCCCGCGAAGACTTGGACCCGGACCAGGCGCGGGTGATCGAGTTGGGTAACAACCGATTGACGCTGCAAACACCCGTGGAGAAATAGCGCATGGGAGAGCTGAACCCCTCGCTCTACGAAATACTCCTGCAGAACTTCGACGGTGAAATGGACCTGCATCGCGTGCGCGAAGAAGACCAGCAAACCCTGTCGGTGCTGGACAACCTGCAACGCATCCTCAACAGCCGCGCGGGCTCGTTGAGCCACCTGCCGGATTACGGTTTGCCGGACATGGGCCAGATCCTGCAAGGCTTGCCCGCTTCGGCGCACGGGCTGATGAACACCCTGGTGCACACGCTGCTCAAGTACGAGCCTCGTTTGGCGGCGGTGCAGATCGAGCTGCTGCCGCAAGCCGTGCCGGGCCATCTGGAATATGCCCTCGACGTCCAACTCAAAGCCGGCGAGCAGGTAACTTTTGCTGCCACCCTGGCGCCCGAGGGCAAGGTGTTGGTACGCCATCTGAGACGGCAGAACTATCTGTCGAACCCATGAACCCTGAAGGAGGCGCAATGACGGCGTTATTGGAAAGACCGCTGCGAGTGGGCGGCGACCCGAGTGGCTTGCGTGAGTTTGCCTTGCTGCGTAATGAGCTGGCCAAATTGACGCATCCGGCCTGTCCGGATGTGGACTGGGCCCAGGTGGAGCAATTAAGCCTGACCCTGTTCGAAAAAAATGGCGCCGACCTGCAAACCACCGCCTGTTTTGCCCTGGCTTGCAGTCACCTGCGGGGGCTGGAAGGCATGGCCCAGGGTGTAGAGATGATCGATGCCGTGTGCCGCGCAGACGGTAGTGTGTGGCCTCCCAAGGTGTCGGCACGCCTGGATATATTGGGTTGGTTGTTCGGCCAATGGCAGCGGGTACTGCGCAGCCTGGAAATCCCACGCTCGGCATTAGCCGCTCTGGCCAACATGGACAAAAAGCTGGAGGGGCTGGCAAGGCTGTTGGTTAGCCAGAGGCATGAGCCGCCGGTCATGCTGCAAGCGTTACGTCAGCAGCTCGGTGGGTTGATGCAGCGCTTGGCGCGTCGTACCGAAGCGGATGGGCGAGCGCCAGTCACCAGCCCAACGCCGGCGTTGCCTCCCTCAGTGCCCGTGGTGATTGTGCCAATTGAACCGCCGCCTGAGGAGCCTCCTGAATGTCTACCTGCGGTTTCGCTTGTGCGTAAGCGCACCCTGTTCTGGTGGCTGCTCGGAGTGGGTGCGGTCATTGCGCTGGCGTGGGGGAGCAGGTGGTGGATATAGTCGGTATCCGCCGTTCGTCTTTTCGTGTTTGAACCCCGTAATAAACAAGTACATCATCAAGTATTCTAGCATCAGCGTAATAAAATTAATCTCAGATAAATCAATGAGTAAACCACCCAATGCGAGTCTCGTTTCCCGCTCCAAAATTTGATCCACAGATGTCCACTGGACGCTGGGATCCACGAAATAGACGCTTAGGCGTCTTTTTTCGTTTCTGCGGAAAACTACTGGAATCCAGGGCAATCCGGTACGTTTAAGTATCGTTTTAAGTACTGTCTAACCGACAGACTCGAATTCGTATTGTTGCTGGATCCCCTCAGGTCGCCAAACCACCCTCTCGCAAATCCTCAGGGTCTTCAAAAAAGACATTTTGCCGACCCTCGCTGAACGTCCTATCAAAAGCATCGCCCGCCATGACCTGCTGGCCATTCTCAATACCATCGAACAACGCAAAGCCTTCATCATGGCTGAAAAATGCCGAACCTGGTTCAACCAGCTGTTTCACTATGCCCTGGCCAAGGGCGCGCGGCTGGTGATAGGCGGCCAGCTCGAGGGCAGCATCCTGCAGCCGACCCTGATCGATGGCGTCACCGAACAGATGCGCTTGTACCGCGAAGAGTCCTTTGGCCCGGTGGCCGTCCTGCTGCGTGGTGAGGGTGATGAAGCCTTGTTGCGCCTGGCCAACGATTCCGAGTTCGGCTTGTCGGCGGCGATCTTCAGTCGCGACACCGGGCGCGCGCTGGCACTGGCGCAGCGGGTCGAGTCGGGTATTTGCCATATCAACGGCCCGACCGTGCATGACGAAGCGCAGATGCCGTTTGGTGGGGTCAAGTCCAGTGGGTACGGCAGCTTTGGTGGCAAGGCGTCCATTGAGCACTTCACGCAATTGCGCTGGGTGACCTTGCAGAACGGGCCACGGCATTACCCGATCTGAGCAGTTGCTGCGACATAACAATAACAAGGCGGCTGTGATCCGCCTTGCTGGAGGACATCCTTGTGAGTTCCGAATTCCGACCGCAACCCCAGCCCGCACCGCGATACCGCGAGGTCTCCATCGGCCACGCACCGGTGGCGGTCACTGAAGAAAACGGCGTGTTGCACATGCGCTCCCTGGAGCCCCTGGCCGAGTTGCCGGCGCGCCTGCTCGATCGCCTGGTGCATTGGGCTCGGGTACGACCCGAGCAGACGTTTATCGCGGCACGCCAGGCCGGTGGGGATTGGCGCCGTGTCAGCTACCGCGAAATGCTCGACAGCGTGCGCGCGATTGCCCAGGGCCTGCTCAGCTACGGGCTGTCGGCGCACAAGCCGCTGGCCTTGCTGTCCGGCAACGACATCGAGCATTTGCAGGTTGCCCTCGGCGCCATGTACGCCGGTATTCCGTACTGCCCGGTCTCGCCGGCGTACGCGTTGTTGTCCCAGGATTTCGCCAAGCTGCGGCATGTCTGTGACCTGCTGCAACCCGGGCTGGTGTTCGTCAGCGATGCGGCGGCCTACCAGCGTGCGATCGAGGCCGTATTGCCGGCCGAAACCCCGTTGATCTGCGTGCGCGGCCAAGTGCCCGGGCGCAGCCAGATAAGCTTCGCCAGCCTGTTGCACACGCCGGGGGGCGCTGAGGCCGAGCAGGCCTTCAATGCCACCGGTCCCGACAGCATTGCCAAGTTTCTCTTCACCTCGGGCTCGACCAAATTGCCCAAGGCCGTGATCACCACCCAGCGCATGCTCTGCGCCAACCAGCAGATGCTGCTGCAGACGTTTCCGGTGTTCGGTGAGGAACCTCCGGTGCTGGTGGATTGGCTGCCGTGGAATCACACCTTTGGCGGCAGCCACAACGTCGGCATCGTGCTCTACAACGGTGGCACCTTTTATCTGGACGACGGCAAGCCCACGGTCCAGGGTTTTGCCCAGACCTTGCGCAACCTCAAGGAAATTTCGCCCACGGCTTACCTGACGGTCCCCAAGGGCTGGGAAGAGCTGGTCAACGCCCTGGAACAGGACGCCGAGTTGCGCGAGCGTTTTTTTGCGCGGATGAAACTGTTCTTCTTCGCCGCCGCCGGCCTGTCCCAAAGTATCTGGGATCGCCTCGACCGCGTGGCCGAACAGCACTGCGGTGAACGCATCCGCATGATGGCCGGGCTGGGCATGACCGAAGCCGCGCCGTCCTGCACCTTCACTACCGGGCCGTTGTCCATGGCCGGCTATATCGGTCTGCCCGCGCCGGGCTGCGAGGTGCGCCTGGTGCCGGTGGACGGCAAGTTCGAAGGGCGCTTTCGCGGGCCGCATATCATGCCGGGATACTGGCGGGCGCCCCAGCAAACCGCCGAAGTGTTCGACGAACAGGGGTTCTACTGTTCAGGGGACGCGATCAAGCTCGCCGACCCTCGGCAGCCGCAACTGGGCCTGATGTTCGATGGGCGAATTGCCGAGGATTTCAAGCTCTCTTCCGGGGTGTTTGTCAGCGTGGGTCCGTTGCGCAATCGCGCGGTGCTCGACGGCTCGCCCTATGTGCAGGACCTGGTGATTGCCGCGCCCGATCGCGAGTGCCTCGGAGCACTGGTGTTCCCCAGGCTCTACGAATGCCGTCGGCTGGCGGGCCTGGACGCCGCCGCCAGCGATGCCGACGTGCTCGGCAGCGCGCCGGTGCGCCAGTGGTTCGGCGACTGGTTGCAACGCCTCAATCGCGAGGCCACCGGCAATGCCAGTCGCCTGGAATGGATTGCCTTGCTCGACGAGCCGGCGTCCATCGACCGTGGGGAAATCACCGACAAAGGTTCGATCAACCAGCGCGCCGTGCTGCAATGGCGCGCGGCCAAGGTCGAGGCGTTGTATCGCGGCGAAGAGGCCACGATCCTGCGCGCCGAGCCCAAGCCTTGAACGGGCAGTATTCGGCATTTGCCGATGTGGCAATTCTCGAGGCCGTGCGCACCCCCTGGATTGACCTGGGTGGAGCACTGTCTCAGGTCTCACCCATCGACCTGGGGATCAAGGTAGGCCGTGAGGTACTGGCCCGGGCGGGTATTGAACCGCAGGCAGTGGACAGCGTCCTGGCCGGCTCCATGGCCCAGGCCAGTTTCGATGCCTACTTGCTGCCACGGCATATCGGCTTGTACAGCGGGGTGGCGCAAGCGGTCCCGGCACTGGGGGTGCAGCGCATCTGCGCCACCGGTTTCGAACTGTTGCGCCAGGCTGCCGGGCAACTGCAGGACGGCGTGCAACTGGCCTTGTGTGTGGCCAGTGAATCCATGTCGCGCAACCCCATCGCGGCTTACACCCACAGGGGCGGGTTTCGTCTTGGCGGCGAGGTCCAGTTCAAGGATTTTCTGTGGGAGGCCTTGTACGACCCGGCTCCGGGCCTGGACATGATCGCCACGGCCGACAACCTGGCGCGCCGTTATGGCCTGGGCCGCGAGGCGGTGGACCGCTACGCCTGCGCCAGCCACCAGCGAGCGTTGCAGGCGCAGCGTGACGGCGCTTGGGTTGACGAGGTGGTGGCGGTCGATAACCAGCTATTCGAGCTTGAGGGATACCAGCCCAGAGGCATCAGCCTGGCGCGTCGGACCGCTGCCGTCAGCGAGGACAGCCACCCTCGGCCCACCGACCTTGCGAGCTTGAAACGCTTGCGCGCCGTGCATCCCGGCGGCGTGCAAACCGCCGGCAACAGTTGTGCCGTGGTGGATGGCGCGGCGGCGGCGTTGGTGGGCCGCGCCTCGGCCTGCACGCGGCCGGCCCTGGCGCGGTTGCTGGCCAGCGCGGTGGTCGGCGTGGCCCCCGAGTTCATGGGCATCGGCCCGGCACCGGCGATTCGTCTGCTGCTGCAACGCAGCGGGTTGAATCTGGATGACATCGGCCGCTTCGAGATCAACGAAGCCCAGGCCGCCCAAGTGCTGGCGGTGGCCCATGAACTTGAGCTGGACAGCGCCCGCCTCAACGTCCAGGGCGGTTCGCTGGCACTGGGGCATCCACTGGCTGCCACTGGGCTGCGCCTGGTCATGTCCCTGGCCCGACAACTGCGTCAGCACAACCTGCGCTACGGGATTGCCGCGGCGTGTGTGGGCGGCGGGCAGGGCATGGCGCTGCTGATCGAGAACCCTGCTTTTCGCGCTTGAGTACGTGATTCTTTTTAGTTGATGAGGTGTCCCGATGTGGAGCTATGTGGCGCCCCTGCGCGATATGCACTTTGTCCTTGAACACTGGTTGCAGGCGCCCGACAGCTGGCGGCGCAACCCGGCGTTCGAGGCCCTCGACCTGCCGCTGGCATTACAAGTATTGGAGGAGGCGGCACGCTTCAGCCAGGGCGTGCTGGCGCCGTTGAACAGCCACGGTGATCGCCAGGGCTGCCGCTGGCAGGCGGGCCAGGTCAGCACCCCGGACGGCTTCGTCGAGGCCTATCTTGCTTACGTCGAGGGTGGTTGGCCGGCGCTGGCGTGCGCCGAAGAGCAGGGCGGGCAGGGCCTGCCGCAACTGCTCGATGCGGCGCTGCAAGAGATGCTCTACGCCAGCAACCATGCCTGGGCCATGTACACCGGGATCGCCCACGGCGCCTACCTGTGTCTCAAGACTCACGCCGACCCTTGGCTGCAGGCACGCTACTTGCCGGAGATTGTCAGTGGCCAGGCGTTGCCCACCATGTGCCTGACTGAGTCCCAGGCTGGCAGCGATGTCGGTTTGCTGCGCTGTCGCGCTGAACCCCAGGCGGATGGCAGCTATCGCTTGAGCGGCAGCAAGCTGTTTATCTCCGGCGGTGACCATGACCTCACGGCCAATATTCTGCACCTGGTGCTGGCGCGCCTGCCCGATGCGCCGCCGGGCAGTCGCGGCATTTCACTGTTCCTGGTACCCAAGCAGCTGGACGATGGCCGGGCCAATGGTGTGCATTGCGACGGTATCGAACACAAGATGGGCATCAAGGGCAGCGCCACCTGCTCCCTGGTATTCAACGCCGCCCAAGGCTGGCTGATCGGTGATGCCAATCAGGGCCTGGCGGCGATGTTCGTGATGATGAATTCGGCGCGCCTGCATGTCGGCCTGCAAGGTCTGGGGCATGTCGAGGCGGCTTGGCAAAATGCCCGGCAGTACGCTGCCGAGCGTGTGCAGATGCGTGCACCGTCAAGGCCCGAAGACGTGGCGGCCCAGGCCGCTGACCCGATCCGTTATCACCCGGCCATGCGCCGCGTGTTGCTGGAGCTGCGCACCACCAGCGAGGGCATGCGCGCCATCGGCTATTGGGCGGCGCACCTGCTGGATCAAGCCGAGCATGGCCAGGATTCGTCGGCCGCCCGGTTGGCGCCTTTGCTGACGCCCATCATCAAGGCGTTTTTCACCGAGCAGGGCTTTCGTCAGGCGAGCAATGCGCTGCAGGTATTCGGCGGTTACGGCTATGTCACCGAGTTCGCCATCGAGCAAACCCTGCGGGACAGCCGCATCGCGATGATCTACGAGGGTAGTAACGAGATCCAGGCCAATGACCTGTTGCTGCGCAAAGTGCTGGGGGATGAAGGTCGAGCCTTTGGCCTGCTGCTGGCCGAGTTGCGTGCCGAGGCCGGGCAGGGCGTGCAATATGTCGAGTGCGCAGGGTTCTCCCGCGCATTGGGCAGCCTGTGCGACGCGCTGGCCAGTGTGGTGAGCGCCGTGCATGAACGCGCGCAGGAAGACAGTGAATACCCCTATCGGGCCGCGCCGGATTTCCTCCAGCTCTGTGGCGTGGCGTTGCTGGCCTTTGCCTGGGCGCGGGCTGCGCGGGTCTCCAGGGCATTGCCCGAAGACGATCCATTGCGTGCCACCAAGCTGCAAAGCGCCGGGTTCTTTTTCGATTACCTGCCGTCGCGGCTGGCGCAACACCTGGGTGCCATAGAGGGGGCGCGCGCCGCGCTGGCGTTCGTCTGACGGGATCGGATGCTTGCGGTACTATGGCAGGCCACGTTTTCTGGAAGTTGCCTGGATGAGTAAGCCCGGTCAATTGGTGCTGGTTGCACTGCGCAAGATGATTGCCAACGGGGAGTTGGTGGCGGGGGAGCGCCTGATGGAAACCCCTACGGCGCAACGCTTTGGTGTGTCGCGCATGCCGGTGCGCATGGCATTTCGTACCCTGGAGCAGGAAGGGCTGCTGGTGCCGTTTGGCGGGCGCGGCTATCAGGTGCGGTCGGTCAGCGCCAGCGACATTGCCGGCGCCGTCGAAGTGCGCGGTGTGCTGGAAGGCCTGGCTGCACGGCAAGCCGCCGAGCAGGGTCTTTCCGACGCGGCGCGTGCGGCGCTGGAGCGCTGCCTGGTGGAAGGCGACCAACTGTTCGAGAAAGGCTACGTGACCGAAGATGACCTCGAGGTTTACCACGACCTGAACATGCGCTTTCACCAGGTCATTGTGGAGGGCAGCCACAACCCCGCGATCACGGATGCGCTGGCACGCAATGATCACCTGCCCTTCGCATCGGTGACCGCGCTGGCGGTGGATCGTGAGGACATGGCTCGTGAATACCGACGCTTCAACTATGCCCACATGCAGCATCACTCGGTGTTCGATGCCCTGGTCAATCGCCAGGGCGCGCGCGCCGAAGCCATCATGCGCGAACACGCCAATGCGACATTGCGTTATGCCGAGATCTTCAGTTCAACCACCGCCGACGCGCGCATGAAGGTGATTTTGCCCGCGTCGTGACACGGTTCAGATGTCCAGCACCAGCAGTGGCGTTTTCGAGCGTGAGCAGCAGGGCGTGAACTGGTCATTCAGCGCCTGTTCCTGCTCGGTGAGGAACAGGTCGCGGTGCTCCGGGATGCCGTCCAGCACACGGGTCAGGCAGGTGCCACAGATCCCTTGTTCGCAGGACACGGCAATCTCGATGCCTTGGCTTTCCAGGACCTGGACCACGGTTTTGTCGGCGGGGATCGTGAAGACCTGGCCGCTGCTACCGAGCTTCACCGAAAAGCTCCCGTCGAGGCTGTTGTCCACTGGCGCCGCCGAGAAGTACTCGCGATGCAGGCAGTCCTCCTGCCAGCCCTGTGCCCGTGCGCTGTCGAGCACGTGTTGCATGAAGCCGCCGGGGCCGCAGACATACAAGTGCACATCGTCTGCGGGCGCAGCCAACACCTCGGCAGTCTTGAGGGCCGTGTGGGGCTGCTCATCGAAATGCAGGAACACGCGCTCGGCAAACGGTGACGCCTTGAGCCGCTGTACAAACGCAGCACGCTCACTGGCGCGAGCACAATAATGCAGGTCGAAGTCCGCACCTGCATGGGCCAGGCGCTCGGCCATGCACAGGATCGGGGTGATGCCGATGCCGCCGGCGAACAGCAGGCTGCGTCGCGCTTCATGGGCCAGGGGGAATAGATTGCGTGGTTCGCTGATCGTCAGGTGGGCGCCCTCGTGTACCTGCTCGTGCAAGCTGCGCGAGCCGCCGCGAGAAGCCGGGTCGTTGAGTACGCCGATCAGATAGCGATGACGCTCTTCGGGGTGATTGCACAGCGAATACTGGCGCACCAGCCCGTCCGGCAGATGCACGTCAATGTGCGCGCCGGCACTGAAGGCGGGCAGCGGCTGGCCATCGACCCTGGCCAGTTCATAGCTGCAAATGTCTTGGGCTTCGTTATTACGGGATACCACCACCACATCGATCATGTTCGGTCCTCGCAGTGTTGTCGCGCCGTTCAGGCGGTGGTGGTCGTGATCAGTTGTGGTTCGAGGGTGCGTTCCTTGGCGATCAGTCGCTCCAGGATTTTGCGCGACTGCACGCCGCCGGCATCGATATTCAACTTGAGCAGGTTGCGTTGCGGGTGGGCGAGCAGGTTCTGCTGCTGACGTTCGAGCATCTCCAGGTCTTCGCTGAAAATCTTCCCTTGGCCTTCGCGAATGCTGGCGGTCAGCGCCTCATCGTGAGGGTTGAAGTTGCGCGCCATGCCCCAGAAATACCAGATCGACGTCTCGGTTTGCGGGGTGATGAAGTCGACCACGATGCTTGCCGCCTTGTGTTCGGGCGCTGCGTGGTAGCCGCCCTTGCCGGCGTGGGCCACGCCGACTTCGATCAGCACATGGCTGGGCGGGGTGAAGCGACAGATCTGCCAGCGGTCCACCGGCACATCGTCGGCGAGGTTGTTGCCGCGCAGGGCCATGCGCCAGAACGGCGGAGCCATGATGTTTTCCATGTGCCGGGCGGTGACGACTTCGTCGCCTTCAACCGTGGTGACGGGAGGCGCTTCATCGATTTCCTTTTGGCCGATGCTGGAAGCGTGGACGTAGGTTTCGTGGGTCAGGTCCATCAGGTTGTCGATCATCAGGCGGTAATCGCACTGGATGTCAAACAGCCCGCCGCCGTACGCCCACTGGTCACTCACTGCCCACTCCAGGTGATGAATCAGCGCCGGGTCGGCAAGGGCCTGATCGCCGGGCCATACCCAGATAAAACCATAGCGTTCAACCGCGGCAAAGGTCTTGTTGCACGGAAAACCACGCACCCGCTGCCCGGGCATTTCGACGGTCTTACCGTCGGCCCCCATGACCAGGCCGTGATAGCCGCACACCAGGTTGCCATTTTCGACATAACCCAGTGAAAGCGGTGCGCCGCGATGGGGGCAGAAGTCTTCGACGGCTACGACGCTGCCTTGCGAGCCACGATAAAACACCATTTTTTCACCGCAGATCTGCCGACCCAGGGGTTTTTGGGCGATTTCATCGGGTGTGCAGGCGACGTACCAAGTGTTTTTGGGGTACATGGCAACTCTCTGGCTGGTTAATTATTTTTGTTTAATGGATCCATTAAATTTCCAGAGCTGCTATGAGTCAATATATATGGCAGTTATTTTGAGGTTATTATGGGCGATTATCGATCAATGGGTTTTTACTGGATCCATTGAGTGGGCGGCGTTTGGTGCGCTGATGGCAAAGAAAGGCCTGCCAAAAAATACCCTGTCTAGATCATCGGGCGTAACCAAGCCCTTCACCGGACATCCGCTACTTTTTTGCGCAGAAATGGGAAGTTGCTGCGTCATTTGGTAGCAAATCGCTTTACCCGCTTTGCGCAATTTCCCCCACCCGAACGGAAGACTTCATTTAAATCAATGACTAATGTTCTGCGGCAGGTGTTGGCACGCGTTATGCTTTTTTGTATTCGTGGATAATTGGATACAAAAATACAAAGAGGCTGCCAATGCAATTTGCCCCCGCTTACGTTGACCGCCAGCCCCTCACTGCCGAGGAGGAGGCCTACAACTTCCTCCTCGACGCCATCTGCGGTGGTCGTTTCCGCAAGGGCGATCGCCTGATCGCCGAGGATATCGCCAGCGAGATCGGCATGAGCCGCATGCCGGTGCGTGAGGCATTCCGCCGCCTGGACGCCCAAGGCCTGGTGACGCTGCGGCCCAATCGCGGTGCCATCGTCAGCGGCCTGGATATCGCTGAGCTGTACGAAGTGTTCGAGATGCGCAGCGCACTGGAAGGCCTGGCGGTGCGCGTCGCGGTCAGCCGCATCGGTGAGCGCCAGTTGGCGGCTCTGGAGCGGCTGCTGGACGAGATGGATGACTACCGCGACGAGAGCGCCGCGTGGGTCCGTTGCCACCGTGCCTTTCACGAATACCTGTGCGGGCTCAGCGGCCGGCCACGCTTGCTCAAGCAGATTTCGGCGTTGTATTCGCTGGTGGAAGCGCCCATGCGCTTGTGGCTGCAGCACAGCGAAAAACCCCTCGGTGCGCGCCAGGAACACGCCGTAATCCTCGACGCGATTCGCGCCGGTGACGCCGCCGGTGCCGAAGCTGTGGTACGCGAACACATCGAAAGCACCGTGCCGCTGCTGATTCAATTTCTGCAATTGGAAAAATAAAAGAGGCGGGCCCCAACCCGCCCATGTTTAGACGTTGATTCCTGCCCCGTTATTTAACGAAGTGGAGTGTCTGGTCATGCATAAACAACACCGCGCCTTGCTGGTGGCTGTCACCCTGGGTCTCTGTACACAATGGGCCTGCGCCGCAGTCCAGGTGCCTGAACGCCTGAAGAGCCTCGACAAACTCACCTATTGCTCGGGGATGGATTCACCGCCCCTGGTGTCCTTCGACGAATCCCAGAAACCGCGTGGGCTCACCGTCGACCTGGGCCTGGAAATCGCCAAGCGCCTGGGCAATAAAACCGTGCAATGGCGGGTCATTCCGTTTTCCGGCCTGGTGCCGGCGCTGCTTGCCCAGCAGTGCGACATGATCGTCGACCAACTGTTCGACAAACCCGAGCGGCGCCAGGTGATCGACATCGTCAACTACATGTACTCCAGCCAGTCGGTGGTGGTGCCCAAGGGCAACCCCAAAGGCATCAAGACCCTGGATGACCTGTCGACGCGCAAGGTGGCGGTGCTCAACGGCTCTACCATCAAGACCCTGCTCGACACCCAGAACGAGAGCCTCGCCAAGGCCGGCAAGCCACCGATGAAACTGGTGGTCTACAACACTGACACCGATGCGTTCCAGGCGCTGCGCATCAGCCAGGTTGACGCCTATGGCACCACCGTGGAAACCGCCGGTTACTACGCGGCGATGGCCCCGGAGCTGTTTCAGGAAGGGGTGCCTGCGTTCAGCCGCATCCTCACCGGCCTGGGCATGCGCAAGGACGACCCGCAACTGACCGCCGCCGTGCAGCAGATCATCAGCGACATGCGCAGCGACGGCAGCTATGTGCAATTGCTCAACAAATGGCATGTCAGCAGCGACACACTCGACTGAGGTTCTACCACGATGAATTTCAATTGGGATGTGTTCTGGCAATACCTGTTGCAACCCAGTGGGGTCTACCTCACCGGGCTGTGGCTGACTTGCCTGATCAGCGTGCTGGCGATGCTGCTCGGCTGTGCGCTGGGTCTGGCGGCGGCGCTGTTGCGCCTGTCGAAGAACCCGCTTTTGCACCTGCCGGTACGCCTTTATGTGTGGCTGATGCGCGGCACGCCGCTGCTGGTGCAGATCGTGTTTTTGTACACCGCACTGGCAGCGGGCGGGATCTTCCGCTTCGAGGACATCGAGCTGTTCGGGCTGATCATCCCCGGCAATATCCAGGCGGCGATCATCGCCCTGGGCCTGAATGAAGGCGCGTACATGGCCGAAATCATCCGCGCCGGCATCGGCGCGGTGGACAAGGGCCAGTACGAAGCCGGGCGTTCCCTGGGCATGGGGTTCGGCAAGCTGATGCGGCGCATCGTGCTGCCCCAGGCGTTTCGGGTGATCGTGCCGCCGCTGGGCAATGAGTTCAATGTGATGCTCAAGAACACCACGCTGGTGAGTGTGATCGGCGTGCAGGAGTTGTTGCTCAGCACGCAGATGGTGACCTCGGCGACGTTTCGCGTATTCGAGTTGTACCTGGTCGTCGCGATTTACTTCCTGACCCTGACCACGCTGTGGGGCTTTTTTCAACGCTGGCTCGAAAACCGTTTCGGCCAGTCCGATCGACCTTCGGCGCCACCTCCGGCCGCCAGCCGCATGTTCGGTCGCAGCACCCTGAAACTGCTGAGGGGACGTTAACCATGGCGCACCAAAGTGAAGAGCTGATCATTGACGCACAGGATATCCAGAAGTCGTTCGGCGAGTTGCAGATCCTCAAGGGCATCTCCCTGCAAGTGCGGCGCGGCGAAGTAGTGGTGCTGATCGGCGCCTCCGGCTCGGGCAAGACCACCTTTATCCGCTGCATCAACCTGCTGGAAGACATCCAGGGCGGGCGCATTCGCGTCAACGGCCGTGCCATGGGCTATCGCGAACGCGCCGATGGCAGCCTGGTGCGCGATTCGGAGCGCAACATCGCCCGCCAGCGCCGCGACATCGGCATGGTGTTCCAGCGCTTCAACCTGTTCCCGCACATGACCGCATTGGAAAACATTATCGAAGCGCCGATCCAGGTGCTCGGCGTGCCGCGTGCCCAGGCGCTGGAACAGGCTCGGGGCTTGCTGGCGCGGGTCGGCCTGGCGGACAAGGCCAGCCACTATCCGTCGATGCTCTCCGGTGGCCAGCAGCAACGGGTGGCGATTGCCCGTGCGCTGGCGATGAAACCCCAGGCGATGCTGTTCGACGAACCCACCAGCGCCCTCGACCCGGAAACCGTCGGCGAAGTGCTGCAGGTGATGAAGGAACTGGCCGAGGAGGGCATGACCATGGTGGTGGTCACCCACGAAATGGGCTTTGCCCGTGAAGTGGCCGACCGCGTGGTGGTGCTCGACCAGGGCGAGCTGATCGAACAAGGGCCGCCGGAGCAGATTTTCAGCCGTCCCAGCCATCCGCGTACCCGGGCGTTTCTCAGCCGCGTGTTATGACCTTTTTTTGAAGAGCCTTTGCCATGTTGAAATTCTCCGCTCACGAATACCCCTACCCGTCGCAACGCCAGAGCGTATTTGCCCGTCGCGGCATGGTCGCGGCGTCCCAGCCGCTGGCGGCCCAGGCCGGCATCGAAATCATGCAAAAGGGCGGCAATGCCATTGATGCCGCCATCGCCACCGCCGCTGCGCTGACCGTTGTAGAACCTACCGGTTGTGGCCTGGGTGGCGATGCCTTTGCGCTGGTGTGGTGCAAGGGGCAGTTGCATGGCCTCAACGGCAACGGCCATGCGCCGGCCGCCTTGAGTATCGAGGCGGTCAAGGCGGCAGGGCATCAACAGATGCCGCTGTACGGCTGGACCTCGGTGACGGTGCCCGGTTGCCCGTCGGCGTGGGCCGAGTTGTCCAAACGCTTCGGTAAGTTGCCGTTTGCTGATTTGCTGCAGCCGGCCATCAGCCTGGCGCGCGACGGTTTCCCGTTGTCGCCGGTGGTCGCCCATCAATGGCAGATATCCTTGAACGAATTCAGCCCGCACCGCGATGACGTGCTGCAAGCCTGGTTCGACACCTTCCTCATCGATGGGCGCGCGCCCCGGGCCGGCGAGATTTTCCGCAACCCGGCCCAGGCCCGTACCCTGGAAGAACTCGCCGCCACCGGCTGCGAAAGCCTGTATCGCGGCGCTCTGGCCGAGCGCCTGGATGCGCATTCGCGCGCCAGCGGTGGATACCTGCGCGCCAGCGACCTCAAGGATTATCGCGCGCAGTGGGTGGAGCCGATCCACATCAATTACCGGGGCGTGGATGTTTGGGAAATCCCGCCGAGCGGCCAGGGCCTGGTTGCACTGATGGCGCTGAAGATCCTCGAAGGCTTCAACTTCGATCACCGCGACAGCCAGCAAACCTGGCATCGCCAGCTGGAAGCCATGAAGCTGGCCTACAGCGACGGCCTGCATTACATCACCGACCCTGCGCACATGCGCGTGGCGGTGGCCGACCTGCTGAGTGACGACTACAGCACCCGTCGCCGTGGCGAGATCGGCGAGCAGGCGCAGCCGCCCAAACCCGGCACCCCCCATGCCAGCGGCACGGTGTACCTGGCGACCGCCGACGCCGAAGGCAATATGGTTTCGTTCATCCAGAGCAACTACCACGGCTTCGGCTCCGGCGTGGTGCTGCCCGACAGCGGCATCGCCTTGCAGAACCGCGGGCAGGAATTCAGCCTCGATGAGTCCCATGCCAATTGCCTGGCACCGGGCAAGAAAACCTTCCACACCATCATCCCGGGTTTTCTCAGCAAGGACGGCCAGGCCCTTGGCCCGTTCGGCGTGATGGGCGGCTACATGCAGCCCCAGGGCCATGTGCAGATGGTGATGAACCTGGTGGACTTCGGCCTCAACCCCCAGGCGGCCCTCGACGCACCGCGCTGGCAATGGCTGGGCGACATGAAGGTCGGCATCGAACACGGCGCGTCCCGCGACCTGGTCAATGCGCTGGCGCGACGTGGGCACAAGGTGCAGACCGACAGCGACCTGACCGACTATGGGCGAGGGCAGATCATCCTGCGTGACCCGGCCACCGGCGTGTTGTGCGGGGGCACTGAGCCAAGGGCGGACTCTCATATCGCGGTTTGGTGAGCGGCTACACAAGCGCTGGGCCAGACGGCTAATAATGACGGGGTGATGAGTTGTTTGATCTTCGCGACGGCGGGTTGGCGCCGCCGCAAGCCTCAATGTGCACTTTGACTCATCAAATACGACGAGGCTCGCCCTGCGTAATTTCGCGTATCAGGCTCAGGTAACGAAGCGCGCCCAGTCCCAGGGGCCGGTTTTTTACCCAGATGATATCGACCCATAGCCGCATCTGACTCGGCATGTAGTCAAACACCACCTCCGTCAATGCGCCTGACGTGATGAGAGGGTGTACCAGCGATTTTGGAAGATATGCCCAGCCTAATCCTTGCTGCACCAGGTCCAGCGTGGCCAGATAATTGTCGCTGTGCCAAATCCGCCGCGACAGCACAACACGTGGATCAGAGTCTGCAGGTCCTCCGGTCGCGACGATGATCTGCCTGACGTTGACCAGTTGCTCCTCACTCAAGGGGCTTTTTTTGCCGGCGGCCGCAGGGTGATCCGGAGCAGCAACCGCGACTAACAACTGGCTCCCCGCCTCAAGAAATGTTTCCCGCTCGTCAAGCCCTGGTCGTTCAAATCCAAGTGCCAATTGCACACGCCCTTCATGGAGCATGCGCATTGCCTCCGGATGGGACGCGGAGCGAATCTCGATTTCAAGCGTGGGAAACTCCCTGGCGATAATCGACAGCGGACGATTCCATACGCCTGTTTGCAACTCCGGCGCCATCGCAAAGACCAAGCGTTCCTCCAACCCCTGATGCAGCTGGAGGGCATGCGCATCCAGCAGGTTGATCTGGCTCGCGACCTGTCGTGCCTGGGGCTCAAGTGCCTTGGCGGCGGCGGTAGGAATGGCTTTGCGAGTTGATCGGTCAAACAGCAACAAATCCAGCTCTGCTTCAAGCTGCGACACCGCCATGTTGACGGCCGAGGGGACCCGGCCTAATTTTCGCGCCGCCGCCGAAAAGGATCCGCTGTCGATGACCGAAAGGAAAATCTTAAGTGACTCACTGGTAAACGCCATGGGGGTTGTCAGATTTTCTGATGATGATTGTCTTTATGTATCAGATTTATTCGCCTAGTTTCTACTCTCTTTCAAATGAAGTACGTGGGGCACACCATGTTGGATACGCAATTGAGAGGGTATGTTGCACTCGTCAGTGGTGCCGGGAGTGAATCCGGGATCGGCATGGCTATTGCTCGCAGGCTAGCTGCATCCGGAGCGAAGTTGATCATCACTGCCAGCAGCAACCGCATTGTGGATCGGGTTAAAGAGCTGCGCCGTGAAGGGTTTGAAGTTGAAGGCCGACCTGTAGACCTCACTGATGAAAACTTGGTGCGTGAATTCAGCCTGTGGGCAGAGTCAGTCTGGGGACGGGTCGATATTCTGGTGAACAATGCCGGGATGTCCATGCACGGCAGCCCTGAGATTTTCTCGGAATTGGCGTCGATGGAACTGCATGACTGGAACCTTTCACTGGCCCGAAACCTGACCACTGCCTTTCTGCTGACCCGAGCCGTGTTGCCCGGTATGAAGGCGAGAAGCTACGGGCGCATTGTCAATATCAGTTCCACCACGGGCACCCGCGGGAGCAATCCGGGGGAAGCCGCTTATAGCGCCGCCAAGGCAGCGATGGTGGGCATGAACATGGGGCTTGCGCTTGAAGTCGCCAGGCAGGGGATTACCGTCAACAGCGTGGCCCCCGGCTGGATCACCACGGGTTCAACCACCCCCGTTGAAGCCGAGGCGGGGCGTTTCACCCCGATTGGGCGCGCAGGCAGCCCCCGCGAAGTGGCGGCGGCGGTTGCATTTCTGGCATCGCCTGACGCCAGTTACATCACAGGGGACGTCCTTGTGGTGGATGGCGGGAACTGTCTGGTCGAGAACAAAGCCCCTCACGGCGATTATTAAGTTTGAATACGCGCCAGCGCGCTCAATCCACGAGGGTGGGCGGGGGCGATAACCGAGATTTATAAAAGCGTGATGTATCAAAGAACCTATGAGTTCTTTGAGCCGTATCCGGCTGTCAGTCAGCAACGGACTTTTAATTAATTTGATAATTAACATGGGGTATTGATCATGTCGAAAAGTGGAATCAGTGAATCAGCGATTGCTGCTTTTACCGCCTCCGAGCGTGCCCGGTTTATACAAAACAACCCCACTTCACTGGCGCTTGCCGAGCGCGCCAAGGCGAATCTGTTCAACGGTGTGCCCATGCACTGGATGAGCGACTGGTCGATGCCTTCGCCGCTCTTCGTTCAGCGTGCCAAAGGGGCGCGCTTCACCGATGTCGACGGTCATGAATACATCGATTTTTGCCTCGGCGACACCGGCACGATGTTTGGCCATTCACCTGATCCTGTTGCCCGCGCCATAGCCGAACAGGCGAACAATGGCTTGACCACGATGCTGCCGGGCGAAGACGCGGTGGTCTGCGGTGAGTTGCTGGCTGAGCGATTCGAGCTGCCTTACTGGCAAGTGACCGCCAATGCGACTGACGCCAACCGTTATGTGCTGCGCTGGGCCCGCGCTATCACCCAGCGCAAGGTCTTGCTGGTGTTCGATGGCTGCTACCACGGCACCGTGGATGACGTGATGGTGCGCTACCGCGACGGCAAGACAGTGCACCGTTCAGGTCTTGTGGGCCAAGCCTACGACTTGAGCCAATACAGTCGATCCATCCCCTTCAACGATGTCGCCGCACTGGAGGCGGCGTTAGCTCAGGGTGATGTGTGCGCGCTGATGTGCGAGCCGGCGATGACGAACATTGGCATGGTCCTGCCGGATCCGGGGTTCATGCAAACGTGTCGAGAGCTGACCCTTAAATATGGCAGCCTGTTGGTCATTGATGAGACCCACACTATTTCCACCGGCCTCGGTGGATGCACGCGCCAGTGGGATTTGAAACCCGACTTTTTTGTGGTGGGTAAACCCATTGCAGGTGGCGTGCCTTGCGCGGTATTTGGCGTTAGCGAGCCAATCGCCTCGGCCATGCGCGACGTCCAGAAGACTATCAGCGAGGAGAGCGGTGGGCATGGCCACAGTGGCATGGGAACGACGCTGTCCGCCAACGCACTGGCGATGCGTTGCATGCGCGTCAGTCTCGAAGAGGTCATGACCGAGTCTGCATACGAGCACATGCTGGCGCTGGCCTCAAGGCTGGCCCAGGGATTTCGAGCGTTGTTCAAGCGGCACCAACTGAACTGGTCGGTAACAGAGTTGGGCGCGCGTTGTGAATTTCAATTCTGTGCCACACCGCCAAGAACAGGCGCGCAAGCTGAGGCGGCTTTTCACGACAGCCTTCAAATGGCGTTGCATCTCTATTTGATCAATCGCGGAATCCTGATCACGCCTTTTCACAACATGACCCTGTGCTGTCCGCAAACAGGTGATGCGGATATCGACCGGCTGATCGCTGAGTTGGATAACGCGCTGACCACGCTGCTTGCCCTGCCTGGCGCGCGGGTTATCGCTTGATAACGGCACGTCTGAAAACGCCATTGTTCTTACATACTGCCAGTCGCTTGAATGAGCGCTAAGAGGTTTGACATGCAATTTGCGGATAAAAAAGAGGCCCTGGATTATCTGGCGGCCCACCCTGAAGTGCTGAGCATCGAGTTGTTCCTTATCGACGCGAATGGCGTTCCACGGGGCAAACTGTTGCATCGCGACGAACTGCTGGCGATCTACGAAAATGGCCGGCCATTGCCCAGTTCCATTCTCGCCTTGACCGTGCAGGGTGAAGACGTAGAAGACACAGGCTTGGTCTGGGAGGTTGCCGACGCCGATTGTTGGACATACCCCTTGGCGGGAAGCCTGACCTTGCAACCCTGGCGCACCAACCCCACCGGTCAAGTGCAGGTGAGCATGCACCCGACCCAAGGTATTCCCGCCGCACCGGCGGACCCGCGTCACGTACTGGTGAACACTATCGAGCGGCTGAAAGCCGATGGATTGCATCCGGTCATGGCGGTTGAGTTGGAGTTTTACCTGCTGGACCGACAACGCGACGTCAACGGTCGGCCGCAGCCGGCGTTGCAGGCCAATGGCGTACGCCCTGTTGCACCACAGGTTTATGGCGTTTACGAGCTGGAGCAGCTGCAACCGTTTCTGGATGACCTCTACGCGGCGTGCGCGCTGCAGGGCTTGCCGGTACGTACGGCGATATCCGAGTACGCGCCAGGCCAGGTCGAGTTGACGCTGGAGCATCGGTTCGACGCACTCCAGGCCATTGATGAAGGCGTACGTTACAAACGCCTGGTCAAGGGTGTGGCCAACAAACATGGGCTGCAAGCGTGCTTCATGGCCAAGCCATTCAGCGATCAGGCCGGCAGCGGTATGCACCTGCACGTCAGCCTTGCCGACGAGCACGGCAATAACCTGTATGCGAGCGAAGAACCACAGGGCACGCCATTGTTGCGGCACTCCATCGGCGGGATGATGGAGACCTTGTTTGACGCTCTGGCGATATTTTGCCCCCACGCCAATTCATATCGACGCTTTCAAACCGGTAGTTACGCGCCGCTGGCTAAAAGTTGGGGCGTCAACAACCGTACCGTTTCGTTCCGCGTGCCCGGCGGCCCTGCAATCAGTCGGCATATCGAACACCGCATTTGCGGTGCCGATGCCAACCCCTATCTCGCCGCTGCCGCGTTACTGGCGGGCATTCACTACGGCATCACGCATGAAAGCGATCCCGGCGCGGCGATTGTGGGGAATGGCTATGAACAGGCGACCGATTTTCTACCCACCGACTGGCTGACAGCCTTGCAGGCACTGCAACGTTCAACCTGGGCACGTGAGGCGCTGGGCGCTGAGTTCCTGAAGGTGTTCCTGGCGATCAAGTGGCGCGAGTTCCGTGAATTCAATGCTGAAGTCGGAGAACAGGACTGGCGCTGGTACCTCACTCACGCATAAATGCTGGCCCGTCAGTTTGGGATTGCACGGCGTGATCCGCTCACGCCTGCTGAGGTGCTGGATCAACTCAATGTGACACGTGTCGTGCCTTATGAAGCGCACTGCATGTCGATATCAGGCACTAGTGTGCCGTTATGAGGCTATTTTTGCGGTTGGAAGGCCGCGTATCGTGACTCGTCATTGGAGAATGATGATCGCCTGACCCTATAGTCAGAACGTCTTAAAGCCGATCACAGAGAACAATAAAAATGATCAACAGCCCAAGTTCGAAGGATGCAAGCGGCCAGCTGGCGCAGGGTTTCAAGCCGCGTCACGTCACCATGCTCTCCATTGCAGGGATTATCGGCGCGGGGTTGTTTGTCGGGTCTGGGCATGCCATTGCGGCGGCGGGCCCGGCGGTGATGCTGGCCTACCTGTTTTCCGGCCTGCTGGTGGTGCTGGTAATGCGAATGTTGGGAGAGATGGCGGTCGCCAACCCCGACACAGGCTCCTTCTCAACCTATGCCGATCAAGCCATCGGCCGCTGGGCCGGGTTCACCATCGGCTGGCTTTACTGGTGGTTCTGGGTGCTTGTGATTCCCATCGAAGCATTGGCCGCCGGGCATATTCTCAACCAGTGGTTCCCGCAGATCGACGCTTGGCTGTTTGCCTTGTTGTCGATCTTTTTGTTGGTGGTTACCAACTTGTTCAGTGTGTCCAAGTACGGCGAATTCGAGTTCTGGTTCGCGATGGCCAAGGTGGTGGCGATCATAGGTTTTATCGGCCTGGGGGGCGCGGTGTTGATGGGCTGGATTCCCGAACGGGAGGCCAGCGGTTTGAGCCGACTGATGGATGAGCATGGAGGCTTTGCGCCTAATGGTTTGTCGGCCGTCGTCGGCGCATTCATTACCATCATGTTCAGTTTTATCGGCACTGAAGCCGTCACTATTGCGGCTGCGG
>NZ_VBVZ01000099.1 GCF_005863185.1 Pseudomonas edaphica | reverse complement strand
ATTTCTGGGCGTTTGGCGATCTGGACCTGATCTACGGCAACCTGCGCGAGTATTTCACCGCTGAGCGGTTGGCCAGCCATGACTTGTTTTCAACCCATGAACGACGAGTCGCCGGCCATTTGTGCCTGATGCGTAACACGCCCAGGAAGCGGCATGCGTTCATGCACATCAAGGATTGGGAAGCGCGTTTTACCGATCAGGCGCATCATGCGCTGGATGAAGGCGCATTCAGTCGAATTTTCCTGTGGCGCAAGAACTTCCCGAAGCCGTTGTTTGAGCTGGTCGGCAAGTTCAACCCATGGCGTCGGCGCAGTGAGTTTACCGAGGCGTTCAGTACGCCCGGTGGTGTGATCAAATGGCACGACGGCAGTGATCGCTTCCCGCATCAGTGGTTCTGGAACAAGGGCCGCCTGACTAACGACAGGGATGGTGAGCGGGAATTTCCGTATTTCCATTTTGTCTGCTGGAAGCGTAATCAGTGGCCGTTGCTACCGGAGCCTGACGCCGAATACGTCGAGACGCTGGCGGCTGAAACAACCTGGGTGGTTGATGCCACGGGTTTCCATCGAGGAGAGTTATGAGTCGGCGTTTCAAGGTCCTGCAACTGCAGCCTGACTACAATGTTAAATCCCATGACTTTGCCGACCTGGCCGAGCAGATCGTCAAGGCATTGCCCGCCGAGCGCTATGAGGTCACCGCCGCGTTCCTGCGTGGCAAGCCGGCGCCTGGGGAACCGGTCAGCCGGGCTGCCAAGTCGGTCTACTTCGAGTTTTCCGACAAGTCACTCAAAGGCTTGCGACTGCGCGCCATGTGGCAGTTGTATAAGTTCTGCCGCCGCGAACAGTTCGACGTGGTGGTGTGCAACCGCTTCAAGCCGGTCAACATGATGTTGCAGCTCAACCGTTGGTTGAAGATCCCGTTGTGCATCGGCATCTCCCACGGTTTTGGCGAGTATGACCGTCTCTACCGCCGCAAGCAGGCGCAGCGCTGGATCGACGCGCACTGGCGCTTTGTCGGCGTGTCGCCGGCGGTCAAGCAGTACCTGCTCGATTGCCAGTGCGGGTTTACCGACCAGAATACCTACGCGATTACCAACGCCATCGACATCGAGCAGGCCGAAGGCTTGCAGCATTCACGCACGCGTGCGCGCGAGTTGCTGGGCATTGACCCTTCGGTGCGGTTGATCGGCGCTTTGGGCCGGCTGGTGCCGGTCAAAGGTCACACCTATTTGTTGCAGGCGTTTGCGGCGCTGAAAGATAACTACCCGACCGCGCAGCTGGCCATCATTGGCGCCGGGCGCGAAGAGGCCAACCTGGCTGCGCAAATCCAGAGCCTTGGTCTGGATGGCCGCGTGCACCTGTTGGGCTTCAAGGAAAACGCGCTGCAATACGTGCGTGCCTTTGACATCTGGGCAATGCCTTCGCTCGCAGAAGGCCTGGGCCTGGCGCTGCTGGAAGGCATGAGCGGCCGCCTGCCGGTGATTGCCTCCAGCGTACCGGCCATGCTGCCGTTGATCGAAGGCGCCGGTGGCCTGGCGGTGGAGCCGGCCAATGTGCCCCAGCTGACCGAGGCGCTGGACACTTACCTGGCGCTGTCCGACGAGGCACTCGCACAAAAAGGCGAGCAGGCCTACCAGTACCTTCAGGCGCAACACGACATTGAGGTATTCCGTCAGGAATACCTGGAGCTGATTGATTCAGGGTTGGCTCAAGCACGCGGGAAGAATGTATGAGCCAGAGTCAGCCGTTGGTCACGGTGATCATTGCGTCGTATAACCATGCGCCCTACATTGAGGAAAGTATCCTCAGTGTGTTGAACCAGACCTATCCCAACATCGAACTGCTGGTGGTCGACGATGGCTCGACAGACGACAGTGTCGAGCGCATCCGTCGCCTGCAGGATCAGCACAGGTTCGACTTTCGTGTGCAGCAGAACCAGGGGCTGACCAACACCCTCAATGGTGCGATTGCCCGGTCTCAGGGGCCGCTGATCGTGCCGTTCGGTTCGGACGACATCATGATGCCCGAGCGCATTGCGACCCAGGTGGCCTATATGGATGGCAAGCCTGAGGTGGGGATCTGTGCGGGCAATATCGAGCTGATCGACTCCCAGGGCGAGCTGTTCCCGGAGAAGCGCCAGCGCCGTGACGTGCCGTTTCGACGCCTGGATTTCGACGATATGTTCCTGGAGCGCAAACCTTACCCGCCAGCGCCTACGCTGATGATCCGGCGTGAAGCGCTGGAAAAGGTCGGTGGGTTTGACCCGCAGATTCGTCTGGAAGATTTGCTGATCGAACTGAAGATTACCCACGCTGGGTACTTCATTGATGGCTTGAACGTGGTGATGGCGCGCTACCGCAAGCACGCGACCAATTCGTACAAGAATCATCGATTCATGATCGATAATATCCTGCGCACCTACGCGTTGTTCAGTGATCACCCGCTGTACAACGAGGTGCGTTACAAGTTCCTCAGCTCCATGTTCCTCAAAACCTCCAACCGCAACCGTGCGTTGGCGCGAGAGCTGCTGGCGCAAATTCCGTTTCGGGCCTGGAACAAGAAGACGTGGCGCGGCTTGGGCCGCCTGTATTTTTCCCCGCTGGAAAAAGACTGATACCAAGATCAAGCAGCACACCTCCACTGGATGTGCCGCAATCTAAATGTGGGAGCTGGCTTGCCTGCGATGGCGGGTTGTTGGTGTACATATCCGTTGCTGCGGTAACGGCTTCTATTGGTTCCGCTCTTACAGCGGGTCACTTTTGTAAAGACCGGAATGCCGGCCCAGACAAAAGTAACCAAAAAGTCTTCGCCCCAACACTCGGTGCCTCGCTATGGCTCGGCATGCCCGCAATCCGCCAGTGATTTGGGGGGTCGCCGCGATGGGCCATCCTTGGCCCAGCGCGGCTAAACCGGCATCCCTGCCGGTTTACCCCCCAAATCACTGTCGAATTGCGGCCATCGTGTTTGACGGGGCGATTTCAGATCAAGATCAAGATCAAAAGCGCAGATCAAAAGACCGCTGACTTCGTCATCGAAAAGGATGTAAGGGCCAGAGCAACAGCAGAGCCATACTCGGTCAAAGGTGGGAGCTGGCTTGCCTGCGATAGCATCACCTCGGTGCATCAGAAGTACCGAGGTGTCTGCATCGCAGGCAAGCCAGCTCCCACATCAGGCCGCCGGGCGGGCGAGTGTCAGTACCTGTTCGCGGATTTTCTGCGTGGCGTGCGGCGAAGCCACCGAGGCATAGCCCTTGGCCAATTGCTCGAAGTGAGCTTCGAACAACCAATTGCGATCCTGCGAATAGCGTTGCATATGCTTGAGGTTGCGCTGGCGCAGCGTGTTGCGCAGCGCTGACGGATAGACGCGCATATCCGCCACGTCGATCAGGCCGAACTCTCCGTCTTCCAACAGCAGCACATTGCCCAGGTGCAGGGAGCGGAAGTAGACACCGCGTTCGTGCAGTTGGGCCATAAACCGCCCAAACCGTTCGATCAGCGATTCGCGCAGGCTGCTGTCCAGGCTTTGCAAGGCCTGGCGCAACGTCAGGCCCGGCAGTGGCTGGTAACGCACGGCGGTGCTGCCGTCGCGCAGGCTGTACAGGTCGAGGATCGGCGGTGCTGTAATGCCCAGTGCCTGGAGCTGTTCGCTGTTGCAGGCAAACCGTTCCGAGTACGGGTTGAATGTGCCCGAGGTGTACCAGCGTCGAGCCCTGAACAGCTTGAGGAAGCTGCCATTGCCCAGGCGCAGGACTTTAGGCCCCAGGCCATCTTCCTCGACGATATGCGCGCCTTCGCACAGGGCTTTGAACACCTGTGGCTTGGGCGTGCTCACCACAATGCGCAGCAGGCTGTGGCGACGCTTGGCGATGCTCAGGCCGGCGATCAGTGCGAGGGGAATCCACAGCAGGAACCAGTGCTCCTTGGGCCGCGACAAGATGCCACCGCCTTCGGTAAGCCCCGCGCCGATGCCGTAGGCCAGCAGCGAGGAAGTCAGGATAAACAGCGGCTGCGCGCGCTCCTTGAGCCCTGCGTACAGCCCGCGGCCAAGCATGAAGATCCACGGGATAAAGCCGATGATGCCGACGTAATAAAGCACGCCCAAGGCAAAGCTGTGGGGTTCGCGCAGTGGTTCAAAATCGTAGTTGGCAGGTTTTACATACAGTTCGGAGTCGTAGCTGTGGCCAAGCCATGGATGATCGGCGATGCGGTCGAGGATGATTTGCCAGATTTCGAAGCGGAATGAGCTGCCGCGCTCGGTGATCTGTTGCGGGTAAAACAGCAGCAAGCCGGCGGCCGCCAGCACCAGGGCGGCAACCATCAGCGCCGAGCGCCGATTGCGGCTGAGCAGGCCCATCCAGAGGACTGCTATCACCAGTGCAACCAATGGCGTCCTGGAACCGGTGGCCAGAATTGCCAGGGTCATGACCGCCAGGGCGGGTGCGCTGAGCCACAGTACCCGTAGCCGTTTGGTGGTGACGCAGAGGTACAGCCAATACACGCAGAAAAAGCCGAACAGGTGGGAACTGAGCAGCGGGTTGTCCAAGGCGCCAAGGCCGCCAATCATGCGCATGCTCGGCTCGAAGCCTTTGACGAATGCCACCAGGTTTAACAGCGTCACCACCAGCGCAATCACGGCGGCGCTGAAGAAGATCGGCTTGAACAGGTCATTGCGGTAATGCAGCAGCAGCCCGCAGCCGGCAAACAACATGAACGTCTGCAACGGGATCTTGAACAGGTTGGAGTCGCCGGTGGGTTCCGGGCTCCACAGCACCGTGATCATTGCCCATGCGCAAAATGCTGTGAAGGCAAGCACCAGCGGCTCGCGCAGTAACTCTTTGAGTTCACGTGGGCGCAGGCACAGCAGGAGCAAGGCCGGCAGGGCAAAGAAAATATAGAAGCCGCGGTGCATGACATTGCGATTGTTGACGAAAAACAGCGAACTCAGAAGCAACAATAAGCCAATGGGCAAAATCCAGAGGACCAGGAAGTCGAAAACGCGATTTGTGCCATAGGTAAGGCGCTTGGAGTGCATACAGTAAAGCCGTTCCAGAATAGAGAAAGCCGACCATGTTAAGGCAGTGGCTATATAATGTCGCCCGTTGGATCCAGCCGGGCCGCGGGTCAAGCCGGGTGCAAGTACAACAGAGAAGCTGTGCTAAAGTCAGCCTCCTTTTTCAAAACGCCGCGTGATATGACCGACTCCAGTCCGAGCGCAAGCCCTTCGAGCTTGAAAATATACTTCCGCCTGCTCATGTACGTTAAGCCTTACGCCGGCTTGTTCGCGTTGAGTATTGTCGGATTTCTGATTTTCGCGTCGACCCAGCCTATGCTGGGGTACATCCTCAAGTACTTTGTCGACGGCCTATCCAATCCTGACGCCGTGCTGTTCCCCAGCGTCCCATTCCTGCGTGACATGAAATTGTTGCAAGCCGTGCCGTTGCTGATCATTTTGATCGCCGCCTGGCAGGGCCTGGGTTCGTTCCTGGGCAACTACTTGCTGGCCAAGGTTTCCCTGGGCCTGGTTCACGACTTGCGTGTGCAGCTGTTCAACAACCTGCTGACGCTGCCCAACCGTTATTTCGACAACCACAACTCCGGGCACCTGATTTCGCGCATCACCTTCAACGTGACCATGGTTACGGGGGCGGCCACCGATGCCATCAAGGTGGTGATTCGCGAAGGCATGACGGTGATCTTCCTGTTTGCCTCGCTGCTGTTCATGAACTGGCGCCTGACGCTGGTGATGATCGCGATCCTGCCGTTGATTGCAGTGATGGTCAGCACGGCCAGCAAGAAATTCCGCAAGCAGAGCAAGAAAATCCAGGTGGCCATGGGCGATGTGACCCACGTGGCTTCGGAAACCATCCAGGGCTATCGTGTGGTGCGCAGCTTCGGCGGTGAAGTCTACGAAGAGAAACGCTTCTTCAAGGCCAGCCAGGGTAACACCGACAAGCAACTGCGCATGACCCGCACCGGGGCCATCTACACCCCGTTGCTGCAGTTGGTGATCTATACCGCCATGGCGGTGTTGATGTTCCTGGTGCTCTACCTTCGCGGTGATGCGTCGGCCGGTGACATGGTGGCTTACATCACGTTGGCCGGGCTGTTGCCCAAGCCGATCCGCCAGCTGTCGGAAGTCAGCTCGACCATCCAGAAAGGCGTGGCCGGTGCTGAAAGCATTTTCGAACAGTTGGACGAAGAGCAGGAAGTCGACCGCGGCAGCGTCGAGCGCGACAAGGTCAGTGGCCGCCTGGAAGTGCGCAACCTGAACTTCACCTACCCAGGCACCGAGCGCCATGTGCTCAAGGACATCACCTTCACCGCAGAGCCCGGGCAGATGATCGCCCTGGTCGGCCGTTCCGGCAGCGGCAAGTCCACACTGGCCAGCCTGATCCCGCGTTTCTACCACCACGAAAGCGGCGAAATCCTGCTCGACGGCGTAGAGGTCGAAGACTACAAGCTGCTTAACCTGCGCAAGCATATTGCCCAGGTGACCCAGCATGTCACGCTGTTCAGCGACACCGTGACCAACAACATCGCCTACGGCGACCTGGCTGGCGCGCCACGGGCCGACGTTGAAGCGGCGGCGGCGGATGCTTACGCCAAGGATTTCATCGACCAGTTGCCGAAAGGCTTCGATACCCAGGTGGGCGAGAACGGCGTGCTGCTGTCCGGCGGCCAACGCCAGCGCCTGGCCATTGCCCGGGCCCTGCTGAAGAACGCGCCACTGCTGATTCTCGACGAGGCCACCTCGGCGCTCGACACCGAATCCGAGCGCCACATTCAGGCGGCCCTGGACAAGGTCATGCAGGGTCGCACGACCCTGGTAATTGCCCACCGCCTGTCCACCATCGAGAAGGCCGACCTGATCCTGGTGATGGACGACGGTCGGATCGTCGAGCGCGGCAGCCACGCCGAGCTGCTGGCCCAGAACGGCTACTACGCCCGCCTGCATGCCATGGGCCTGGATGCCCCGGTGCCGGCCGACATCACCTAAACCTTGTGGGAGCGGGCTCTTGTGGCGAGGGAGCTTGCTCCCGCTGGGCGACGTAGTCGCCCCAGAACAACACTGTGTTTCTCTGTTAAAACGCGGTGCCGCATTCAGGAGTGCTTCGCACTCCAGCGGGAGCAAGCTCCCTCGCCACAAAGGTTCCCCGGGATCTTCTGTGCACACCCTCCACAAGCCTCCCATAACCCTGTGCTAATATCGCGCCCCTGTTCATTTTGTATGTGGGTTGCTCCATGAAGTTGTCCATGCCGCGATTCGATCAAGCCCCTGTCTTGGTGGTCGGCGATGTCATGCTCGACCGTTACTGGCATGGCGGTACCTCACGGATTTCCCCTGAGGCACCGGTACCGGTAGTCAAGGTCGAGCAAATCGAAGACCGTCCAGGTGGCGCTGCCAACGTTGCCCTCAATATTGCCGCCCTCGGCGCCCCGGCCTCCCTGGTGGGTGTGACCGGCGACGACGAAGCCGCCGACAGCCTGGCCAACAGCCTGCGCGGTGCCGGTGTGCGCGCGCTGTTCCAGCGCATTGCCCATCAGCCGACCATCGTCAAGCTGCGGGTCATGAGCCGTCACCAGCAATTGCTGCGTATCGATTTCGAAGAACCCTTCGCCACCGACGCCCTGGCCCTCAGCGGCCAGGTCGACGCGCTGCTCGAAGGTATCAAGGTGCTGGTGTTGTCCGACTACGGCAAAGGCGCCTTGAAAAACCACCAGATGCTGATCCAGGCCGCCAAGGCCCGCGGCATTCCGGTATTGGCCGATCCCAAGGGCAAGGACTTTTCGATTTATCGGGGCGCCAGCCTGATCACGCCAAACCTCAGTGAGTTCGAAGCCATTGTCGGCGGTTGCGCCGATGAGCATGAGCTGGTGACCAAAGGCGCGGCGCTGATGGCCGACCTCGACCTGGGCGCCTTGCTGGTCACCCGTGGCGAGCACGGCATGACCCTGCTGCGCCCGGACCACCCGGCGATGCACCTGCCGGCCCGTGCCCGTGAAGTGTTCGACGTCACCGGTGCCGGTGACACCGTCATCTCCACCCTGGCCGCCTCGATTGCGGCGGGTGAAGAACTGCCCCACGCCGTGGCCCTGGCCAACCTGGCGGCGGGTATTGTGGTGGGCAAACTGGGTACCGCGGCTATCAGCGCACCCGAGCTGCGCCGGGCGATCCAGCGTTCCGAAGGCTCGGAGCGCGGCGTGCTGGGTATCGAGCAATTGCTGCTGGCCATTGACGACGCCCGTGCCCACAAAGAAAGCATCGTGTTCACCAACGGCTGCTTCGACATCCTGCATGCTGGCCACGTGACTTATCTGGAACAGGCGCGCGCCCAAGGCGACCGCCTGATCGTCGCGGTCAACGACGATGCCTCCGTCAGCCGCTTGAAGGGGCCTGGCCGTCCGATCAACAGTGTTGACCGGCGTATGGCCGTATTGGCAGGTCTCGGCGCAGTCGACTGGGTGATCAGCTTCTCTGAAGGCACCCCGGAAAACCTGCTGGCCCAGGTCAAGCCGGACGTGTTGGTCAAGGGTGGCGACTACTCCGTCGATCAAGTCGTAGGCGCCGATATCGTCAGCGCTTACGGTGGTACGGTCAAAGTGCTGGGGTTGGTTGAAAACAGCTCGACCACGGCCATTGTCGAGAAGATCCGCAACAATGAGTAATGCTGAAAAGTGGGTGTTGATCACCGGAGGTGCCGGCTTTATCGGCTCGCACCTGGTCGATGCGCTACTTGCCAAAGGCTATGCCGTGCGGGTGCTGGATGACTTGTCCACCGGCAAACGCAGCAATTTGCCGCTGGATAATCCGCGCGTACAACTGATTGAAGGCAATGTCGCCAATGCCGAGTTGGTGGCGCAAGCCGCCGTCGGCGCCACCGCCGTCGTGCACCTGGCTGCTGTGGCTTCAGTGCAGGCCTCGGTGGATGATCCGGTGAGCACGCACCAGAGCAATTTCGTCGGCACCCTGAATGTCTGCGAAGCCATGCGCAAGGCTGGCGTGAAACGCGTGGTGTTTGCCTCCAGCGCGGCGGTGTATGGCAACAACGGCGAGGGTGCTTCGATTGACGAAGACACCACCAAGGCGCCGCTGACGCCTTACGCGTCGGACAAGTTGGCGGGCGAGCACTACTTTGATTTCTATCGCCGCCAGCATGGCCTGGAACCGGTGATTTTCCGTTTCTTCAACATTTTCGGGCCACGCCAGGATCCGTCATCGCCGTATTCCGGCGTGATCAGTATCTTCAGCGAGCGTGTGCAGCAGGGTGTGCCGATCAGCGTGTTTGGCGACGGCGAGCAAACCCGGGATTTCATGTACGTGGAAGACCTGGTGGATGTGCTGGTCCAGGCCATCGAAGCGCCCGAAGCGCCACTGGGTGCGATCAACGTGGGATGGAACCGCACGACCACGCTCAAGCAGGTGCTTCAGGCGTTGGAAGAGGTGGTGGGGCAGTTGCCGGTGATCACTTACGGGCCGGCGCGCTCGGGTGATATCCGCCATTCGCGGGCGAATAACCAGCGCCTGTTGGCGAGCTTTACGCTGCCGGAGCCGACGCCGCTGAAGGTCGGCCTGGAGCGCTTGCTTAACGGCTGACCTCGGTCATCTGTGGGAGCCAGCTCCCACACAAGCCAGCTCCCACATTGGATTTGCGTCAGCCTTTGGCCTTTTTCTTCGGCACGATCTTGCGCAGCACCCGTTGCGCCAATCGCTTCAACTTCGACTCCTTCTCAGGCTCCGCCAGGCCTTGTTGGCGCAGCCAATCCTTCCAGCGAATGCGCTCATCGCGCACCAGCCAGCCTTCCTGCTGAGCGAAGCTTTCCGCCAGGTACAAGCCGCGTGTGCTGGCCGGGTATAGCTGGTCTTTCTTGACGGTGTACAACTCTGCCAGCGGCTGGCCGTCCTTCAACGGCATCAGGTACAGGTCGGGCCGCTGACGGTCCAGGCGTGCCACCAACTGGTCGCCTTCGAGGCGCTCATCCACATGGAACAGGCTCAAGGACTTGGCTTCCTTGGGGACTTCAAGGCGCAAGTCATAAATCAATTGCAGCGACGCCGTCGGCAGATGCACATACGCCCGTGGGCGCTCGATCAGTTGCATGGTGGCGCAGCGCACCGGGCGAGCGGCGCCGGACAGCGGGCTCAAGCGAAACGGCAGGGCTTCACGGTAATGCAGCGCGGCGGAGTAGGGCGCGGGCAGCCAGGTGTCATTGAAGCGCCCGCCCAGCCAGCCTTCGGGCGTCTCCAGCAGGCATTCTTCGGCAATTTCCTGGATAGCGGTGTGCAGTGGCAGGTTCAGTTCGTGGGCGGGTACGTAGCCGGAGATCAGCTTGAGCACCACGTCGCCACGGTCCTGGCGGCGCTGGCGCACCAGTACCCAGTAATCCTTGTTCTGCCAATGCAGGGTCAGGCGCACCGACACGCCGAGGTTGGCCAGTTCCAGGGCGAAACGTTCAGGGTTTGCCACCTCCACCGGCTTGCGCCGTTGCAGGGTCTGGGCGAAGTTGAGCGGCATGCCCACGCTCTGGTAACTCAGGCCTTCGGGGGTGGCTTCGACGTGCAGCGGCAGTGTCTTGAAGTTACTGGGGTTTTTTCTAATCAGCGTTCGCGGCATGTCGGCTCCTTCTTGCGACGGGGTCGGCCGCGTGGGCGGCATCAGAGTTGACGAATGACCTGGGCAGCGGTCGCCACGTTGTGGGCCAGGTGCAGCGGATTAATGGTCCCGACAATAGCACTGGCGACGCCCGTTTGCGCAAACAACAGCATGAAACTGGCATGAATTGGATCCATTCCTGGCTCAAGGCACACGTGGCCGCTGGCCAGAGCTTTTTTCACCAGGATGCCTTTGCCGTGGGCGGCGGCGTAATCGATCACGGCTTTCTCGGCCTGTTCATTCAGATTGTAGGTGACCATCGCGCAATCACCTTGTTCCAGAGCCTTCACGCCACCTTCGACGGTTTTGCCGGAGAAGCCGAAACCACGGATCTTGCCCTCTTTTTTCAGCTGCGCCAGGGTCTCGTACACCTCGCAATCATTGAGGATATGCAGGTCATTGCCGTCAGAATGCACCAGCACCAGATCGATGAAATCCGTTTCAAGTCGTTTCAAGCTGCGCTCAATGGACATGCGCGTATGCGCGGCACTGAAATCGTGATGGGACACGCCGTCGGCAAACTCTTCGCCGACCTTGCTGACAATCACCCAGTCGTTGCGCTGGCCGCGTAGCAGTGGCCCCAGGCGCTCCTCACTGCGCCCGTAAGCCGGCGCGGTGTCGATCAGGTTGATGCCCAATTGCTGGGCCTGGCGCAATAACATCCGTGCTTCGTCGTCATTGGGAATCTGGAAGCCGTTGGGGTATTTCACCCCTTGATCACGGCCCAGCTTGACGGTGCCCAGGCCCAGCGGCGAGACCAGCAGGCCGGTGCTGCCCAGTGGTCGATGCAGGTCGTGCAGGGTTGGCAGGCTCATGGCAACAGTTGCTCCCAGGCAGGTTGGCCGAGGGTCGGTTTTGGCAGCTCGGGCAGCGCGTCGCTGGCGCTTGGACGAATGCCGTCGCGTTCCAGGGCGTTGAGTACACGATCGGCGAAGTCCGGCGCCAGCGCCAGTTTGGTCGGCCAGCCCACCAGCAAGCGGCCTTGTTCGGCGAGGAAGGCATTGTCGGGGCGGCTCAGGCCCGATTGCAGCGGCTCGGCACGCTCGACACGCAGGGTGGCCCATTGGGTCTGGCTCATGTCGATCCACGGCAGTAACTGCGCCAGCTCTTTTTGCGCAGTGGCGATCTGTTCTTGTGGTGTGCGGGCCACGCCATCCGCCTCGGCGATATCGCCGCCCATGTACCACACCCAGTTGCCGTCGGCAGCCGGGTGAGTGGTGATGGTAAGGCGCGGCTTGGTGCCGCCGCCCAGGCAGTGCGCATACAGCGGCTTCAGGCCCGGGCCTTTGGCGATGATCATATGCAATGGGCGGGTTTGCATGGCGGGCTGGCTGAGGCCCAGGGCCGTCAGTAACTCAGCGGTGCCGCCACCGGCACTCAGCACGATGCGCTGGGCGCGGATCTCCCGGCCATCGACCTTCAGGCCCACCAAGGTATCGCCTTCAAGCAGCGGTTCGATGTGTTGCCCGGCGAGCAAGCCGTCGCCGGCCAATTGCGCCAGGCGTTCGATCAGGCTGGGCACATCGATGACCAGTTCGGCCAGGCGATAGACTTTGCCCTTGAAGCGACGGTCCTGCAGGGCTGGCGGCAATTCGTCGCCCTTGACCTGATCGACGCGGCCACGCACGGCTTTACTGGCGAAGAAGCTGGTGAGGTTGCCGGCGATCGTGCCGGGCGACCACAGGTAATGGGCTTCGGAGAGCAAGCGCACGCCGGTCAGGTCCAATTCGCCGTTACCCGCCAGGGCTTCGCGCCAGCGGCGCGGCATGTCGGCAATGGCTTCGGACGCGCCGGTGAGCGCGCCATGCAGGGCGTATTTCGCGCCGCCGTGGATGATCCCCTGGGACTTCACGCTTTGCCCGCCGCCCAAGGTAGCGCTTTCCACCACCACCGTGGAAAACCCCTGGCGGCGCAGGCGTGCGTTAAGCCAGAGGCCGGCAACCCCGGCGCCGACAATCAGAACGTCGGTGGAAATAACGGATGGCATCGGCGACCTCAGTGTTCAAGACAAGAGGCGCAGTATACAGGCTGTAGCGTGGCGGTCAGTGCCCGGCGGTTTTCGAGAACAGCTGAATCACCACCACGCCCAGCACAATCAGGCCCATGCCCAGCATTGCCGGTACATCCAGCTTCTGTCCGTAGATAAACAGCGCGGCGATACTGACCATTACAATGCCCAATCCGGCCCAGACCGCATAGGCGATGCCCACCGGCACCGTGCGCACCACCAGCGTGAGCATCCAGAAGGCCACGCCATACCCCACAATCATCAGCAACAGCGGAATCGGCGTGCTCAAGCCCTTGACGGCTTTCATGGAAACGGTCGCGATCACTTCCGAGCAAATGGCAATGGCCAGGTAAACGTAGGCAACATTCATGGGGGAATCCTCGGTGTGATACGTGCTTGATTAGGTCCGCATTTTAACCCTTCGCGAGATGAGATAAAGTCATTACCTATCCGATTTAAAGATGGGTTGAGTCATGAGCGTGCAATGGAACCTGGAACAGATGCGCCTGTTTGTCAGCGTCGCCGAGCAGCGCTCGTTTTCGGCGGTGGCGCGTGGGCAGCGCAAGGCGCAATCGGCGGTGAGTAACGCAATTGCCCTGCTGGAAGCGGACCTTGGGCTTAGCCTGTTCGAGCGCAGCAGCGGCCGTCAGCCCCGTCTGACGGAAGCCGGCAGTGTGTTGCTGGAAGAAGCGCGTGAGGTGCTGCGCCAATGTGAACGGCTCAATGGTCGGGCGTTGTCGCTGACCCGTGGTGAAGAAGCCTGCCTGCGCCTGGCCCAGGACGAAGCCATGTTATTTCAGCCGGTGCTCGACAGTCTTGAAGCGTTGGCCCGGCAATACCCGCTGCTGGAAGTACAGCTTTCCAGCGCCGCGCAAGGCGATGTGGCGCGCAAGCTGGTGGAGCGCAAGGCCGACCTGGGTTTGCTGTTCTATCACGACCAGATCCCCGAAGCGCTTGAGCGGCGGGTGGTGGGCAGCGTGGAAATGGTCACGGTGTGCGGCGTGAATCATCCACTGGCCCAGGACAAATACGTGACTTGCCAGCGCCTGGCGCAGTTCCGGCAACTGCTGATGTCGACCCAGACCAGCGTGTACCCCGGCAGTGAAGCCGCGAGCCCCCTGGTGTGGCGTGCCGACAGCTTCTACGTATTGGCCGAATGGCTGATGAGTGGCCTGGGCTGGGCCTGGCTGCCTCGGCACATCGTGCAGTACCCGGCCTATCAACAGCAGATGGTCGAGCTGGACAGCGAATGGACGCCGCCGGCGCTGGTGGTGGAGCTGGTCTGGCGCCGCGACGAGCACCTGGGCCCGGCCGCACGCTTCCTGACCGAGCGATTTGCCGAGTGCTTGCAGGCGATCGACTGAAAAAGCCGATAAACTCCGCCGCCATGAATAGAACTCTCTACAGCTGTCTGTTTTACCTGGCGCTGCCGTTGGTGGCTTTACGTCTGTGGCTGCGCGCGCGCAAGGCGCCGGCGTATGCAAAACGTATCGGCGAGCGGTTTTCCTATGGCCTGCCGGTGATGCAGCCGGGCGGGATCTGGGTGCATGCGGTGTCGGTGGGCGAAAGCATCGCGGCCGCGCCGATGATTCGCGGGTTGATGGAGCGCCACCCGACGCTGCCGATCACCGTCACTTGCATGACGCCCACCGGTTCGGAGCGTATCCAGGCGCTGTTCGCCAATGAACCGCGCATTCAGCACTGCTACTTGCCCTATGACTTGCCTTGCGCCGCCAAGCGCTTTCTTGATCG
>NZ_VBVZ01000999.1 GCF_005863185.1 Pseudomonas edaphica | reverse complement strand
ATCGATGGCATCGCGCAGTTCCGGGAGTGCCCACTCACGGAACTCCGGCAGCAACACCATGCCATAGGCTTCCAGGTTGGAAATCACCCGCGCGCCTCGGGCGATCAACTGGTAGGCCCAGCAGTACTCGGACTGGTGCGGCACGAAGCGAATCTTGCGCAGCTCAAGCTGCCCGCGCAGCATCTTGGGGTCGAAGACTTCCAGTTTGCCGGCCATCACTTGCACCAACAGTTGCTCCAACCGCAGCCATACCGCACGTTTTTCTTCTTCGTTATAGCCATTCCACTGAATCACTTCATGGTGGAAGCGCTTGCAACCGCGGCAGACGAGATCGCCGTAAACCGTGGAGCACAGGCCGACGCAGGGGGTCTTGATGGCTTGGTTGGACATGGGCAATGCACACAAATCAGCGAAACAGTGCGCCATGTTAGCCCTTTGTCTAAGGTTGATCACCCAGCAAACTTGGCTAGGTAACTTACCTTTAGATTTTTTTTGCCGTAGAATCATCCGGCCTTGTAAGGCGCCAATAATCCGCTGGAAGCTGTTTTCAAAGCGTCACGAGCACAGTCGTTCCTTCAGAACGGTGTTGGCGCAGGTTCGACCCGGTAGGTCAGAGCCCGCGCCAACCCTCATCAGCTCCGTTCTGCAGGCGTAAAACTTTGAAAGCAGCTTCTGTGAGGAATGCCGGCAGCGCTGGCTTTGCGGCCCAAAAAGCCCCCGAGCGCATGCGTGCCGTTCATTTCTGGATGAGCGTCCCGTGGGACCACTGATGAGGGTAATAACTGTGCTTGAAGCCTACCGCAAACATATCGAAGAGCGTGCAGCACTGGGTATCGTTCCCCAGCCGCTTAACGCCGAACAAACCGCAGGCCTGGTCGAGCTGCTGAAGAATCCTCCGGCTGGCGAAGAAGAATTTCTCGTTGACCTGATCACCAACCGCATTCCACCAGGCGTTGACGAGGCTGCCTACGTCAAGGCCGGTTTCCTGTCCGCCCTGGCCAAGGGCGAAGTCACTTCTCCCCTGATCGACAAGAAACGCGCGGTTGAACTGCTTGGCACCATGCAAGGCGGCTACAACATCGTGACGTTGGTCGAGCTGCTGGACGACGCCGAGCTGGCCCCTGTCGCGGCCGCCCAACTCAAGCACACCCTGCTGATGTTCGATGCGTTCCACGACGTGGCCGAAAAAGCCAAGAACGGCAACGAGCACGCCAAAGG
>NZ_VBVZ01000998.1 GCF_005863185.1 Pseudomonas edaphica | reverse complement strand
CAGCAATACTGGGATGCGCGGGACAAATCGATTTAATCGATGATTCCCGCCCGGTCTTTGCGCTTTTAGTTCGAACTCATCCCTTTAGACTGGGCTCCAACGCTTATTAGCCAAGGAGCCAGTCATGGGTTTGCTGATCGAAGGACACTGGAAAGACCAGTGGTACGAAAGTAGCGCAGACGGCGCGTTCCAGCGCGAGCAGGCGCAACGGCGCAATTGGGTGACCGCCGATGGCGAGCCCGGCCCCAGCGGCGACGGCGGTTTCAAAGCCGAGGCTGATCGCTATCACCTGTATGTTTCCCTGGCCTGCCCGTGGGCCCATCGCACGCTGATCCTGCGCAAACTCAAGGGTTTGGAAAGCTTGATCGACGTGTCTGTGGTCAGTTGGCTGATGTTGGAAAATGGGTGGACCTTCGACAAGGCTCACGGCTCGACGGGCGATAAGCTCGACGGCTTCGACTTCATGCACCAGCGCTACACCGCAGACACCGCCGATTACAACGGGCGTGTCACCGTGCCAGTGCTGTGGGATAAGAAGCTCAAGCGCATCGTCAGCAATGAATCAGCGGAGATCATCCGCATGTTCAACAGCGCGTTTAACCGGTTGACCGGCAATACTCTGGATTTCTACCCCGAAGCCCTGCGTTCGACGATCGATACGTTGAACGAGCGCATCTACCCCGCGGTGAACAATGGCGTATACCGCGCAGGGTTTGCCACTTCGCAGCAGGCGTATGAAAGCGCATTTGATGATGTGTTTACCGAGCTGGACTGCCTGGAACAGCACTTGGCTGAGCAGCGCTACCTGGCCGGTGAATACCTGACCGAAGCCGATGTGCGGCTGTTCACCACGCTGATTCGCTTTGATGCGGTGTATTACAGCCACTTCAAATGCAACCTGCGGCGGATTGCCGATTATCCGAACTTGTCGAACTGGCTAAGGGAGCTGTATCAATGGCCAGGCGTGGCCGAGACGGTGGATTTTGCGCATATCAAGGGGCATTACTATGCGAGCCATCGGACGATCAACCCCACCGGGATTGTGCCGAAGGGGCCGTTGCTGAGGTTTGATGCCGAGCATGATCGGGTGCGGTTGAGCGGTAAAGGTGTCTGGAACTGAAAACACCTTGTGGCGAGGGAGCTTGCTCCCGTTGGGCTGCGAAGCGGCCCTAAAACCAAACACCGCGTTTTGCCTGGCAGAACGCGGTGTTTTTATTGG
>NZ_VBVZ01000997.1 GCF_005863185.1 Pseudomonas edaphica | reverse complement strand
ACGAATGCCGGTGGCGTCATAGATCGCATTGGCAATCGCCGCCGCACTCGGCACCGAAGCCGACTCGCCGGCGCCCATGGGCGGCTGGTCCTGGCGCGGCATCATCAGCACGTCGATCCTGGGCACTTCGGGGTAGGTCAGGATCGGGTAGCCGCCCCACTCCTTGCTCGCCACCGTCGACTCCTCAAAGGTCACCCGTTCCTTGAGCACACGGCTGGTGGACTGGATCACATTGCCGTGGATCTGATGCTGCACGCCCGCCGGGTTGATCATCATCCCCGAGTCATGGCCGATCACCACCCGCGTCACCGACACATCGCCGGTGTGTTTGTCGATCGCCACGTCCGCCACCCACGCCGCCCACGCCGCGCCGAAACCGGGAAACTTGCTGTGGATATAGCGCGCATAGGCAAAGCCGCGACCGCGCAACAGGTGGTCTTGGTTGGCGGTTTGCATCGGCGCCGTGCGCGGTGACCAGTTGGCACGTTCGGCGGTGGATTTGACCAGCTCGATGGCGCGCTCGTCCTTGAGGTAACGCAGGCGGTATTCCACCGGGTCGACGCCTGCGGCAAACGCGAGTTCGTCGATGTAGGATTCATGCGCAAAGGTGTTGGGCAACGCCGATACGCCGCGCATCCACGAGGCGCGCACGATGGGTGCCATGTCGTTGATGGTCACGCGCATATTATCGATGGCGTAGGGCGGGATCGAGGTGCGGTCGCCCATCTCGAACATCGCCGCCACCGGCTCCACCCGGCCGGTGAGCAACAGCGCCAGGGTCGGCGCGCCGTTGGACGGGTAGCTGGTTTCAAAGTCATAGGCGGCAATGCTGCCGTCGGCATTGAGCCCGCCGTCAACATCCATCAACTGCGCGGTGCCCTTGGGTTCCCACAGGTGTTCCTGTTCGCGGGTCAGTTGCACGCGCACCGGCTTGCCCACCGCGCGCGACAGCAGCAAGGCATCGGCGCACACATCGTCCGCACAGTTGCGCCCGTAACAGCCGGCGGCTTCCATGCGGATCACGTCGATCAGCGCTTCGTCGCATTCCAGCAACCACGCAAGGTCTGCGCGCAGCAGGTGCGGGTTCTGGCTGCCCGACCACACGCGGCTGCCGGTTGCTTGATAGTCCGCCACGCCGCACGAAGGCCCGATCGAACCATGCATCTGGTACGGCCACAAATAGCTGCGCGGCATGCGCTGGCTGGCGCCCGCCAAGGCTTCGTCG
>NZ_VBVZ01000996.1 GCF_005863185.1 Pseudomonas edaphica | reverse complement strand
GGCCCATCAGTCAATACCTATTGAGCTGAACCACCGCTATCGCAGGCAAGCCAGCTCCCACAGTGGGCTGTCTTTGTTTGTGGAATTGTGTCTATTTATTGAGACTCGCTCATGTCCAATGCCACTATTTTTTTGTACAGGGTCGATCTACCCAGCCCCAACCGCTTGGCGGCTTCCACCACATTGCCTTCACAGGCCTTGAGTGCCGCCGCAATCACCTGCCGATCAAAGCGCTCCCGCGCCGCCGCAAATGTCTCGCCCTCGACCGTCTCCACCCGCCCACGGGCCACCGGGCTGAACGTGCCGATCGCCGCGCGAATCTCTTCGGCATCCAGCACCAGGTCATCACTCAACAACGCCGCGCGTTCCAGTACGTTGCGCAGTTCACGGATATTCCCCGGCCACGCGTGCTGCGCCAGCAACGCCAAGGCTTCGCGGTCAAGCTCATGCTGGCTGCGCAACTCTTCAAGAATCGCCTCGCTCAACGCCGGAATATCTTCCAGGCGCTCACGCAACGGCGGCACCTGGATCGGCAGCACGTTCAGGCGGTAATACAAGTCCGCCCGGAATTCGCCGCGCTTGATCGCCGCTTCCAGGTCCATGGACGTGGCGGCAATCACCCGCACATCGCTGTGCACCATTTCGTTGGAGCCTACCGGCTCGTATTCCTTTTCCTGCAACACCCGCAGCAGTTTGCTTTGCAGCGGCAGTGGCATGTCGCCGATTTCATCGAGGAACAGGGTGCCGCCCTGGGCGATTTGCAACTTGCCGGGGCGGCCCTTGCGGTCGGCGCCGGTGAAGGCGCCTGGTGCGGTGCCGAAGAACTCGGCTTCGAGCAGGTCGCCGGGAATGGCGGCGCTGTTGATGCTGACAAACGCCTTATGCGCGCGCGTGGAGGCGCCATGGATGGCCTGGGCCAACAGCTCTTTACCGGTGCCGGTCTCGCCCAGCAGCAACACCGGCGACTCCGCACTCGCACTGCGCCGCGCCCGGCGTTTGACTTCCAGGCTGGCTGCGCTGGTGCCAATAAAATGCGCGAAGTTGTATTTGCTCTGGCGCGAGCGCAGCAGCGAACGGGTGGAGGCCAGCTCCTGCTGCATGCTCAGGTAGCGCTCGATCAGCGGCGACAAGTTGCGCAGCTCATCGAACAGCGCAAACCCAATCGCGCCGATCACCACGCCTGCGTCATCGTGGATCGGCAGGCGCATCACCACCAGCGGGCCTTTCGGCGTGTCCTGGATAT
>NZ_VBVZ01000995.1 GCF_005863185.1 Pseudomonas edaphica | reverse complement strand
ACTGCTGCATCACCCGGGGCACTTCCTCGGGCGTCACATCGACAATATCGTTGGCCTTCATGCGCGTTTGCGCACGGCTCTCGCTGCGCAGCTTGCGCGCCAGCTTGTGGCGGGTGCGCAACGGCAAGTGCCGCAGAATGAACAAAACAATCGGGTTGCGCAGAATGCGCCGCAGCTTCATATAGCCGACGTCGCGGGTGCAGAGGCTGTCGCCGTGCATCAACAGCACGGGCTCGCCATGTAACTGCACGACACTCGGGTCCTTGAGCAAGGTAGCGCCTGCGGCTTTGCAGAACGCCTTGCCGATCAGGAAATCGCGGTTGCCATGCATGATAAAAATCGGGGTGCCGCTGTCGCTCAGCTCGCGTAAAGCCTCGCAGATGGAACGCTGGAAGGCGGTCATCCCATCGTCGCCAATCCAGGCTTCAAAGAAGTCCCCCAGAATGTACAACGCCTGGGCGCCACGGGCGCGGCCGTGGAGCAGATCCAGAAACGCCCGGGTGATATCCGGGCGCTCCTCTTCCAGATGCAAGTCTGAAATCAGCAATATCACCCAACGATCTCGGCTTTCTGGACGATCACGTCTTCTGCTGGAACGTCCTGGTGACCGGCCTTGGAGGTGGTGGACACGCCTTTGATCTTGTCGACCACGTCCTGGCCTTCGGTGACTTTACCGAATACCGCGTAGCCCCAGCCCTGCACGTTCTTGCCGCTGTGGTTGAGGAAGGCGTTGTCGGCGACGTTGATGAAGAACTGCGCGGAGGCCGAATGCGGCTCCATGGTACGGGCCATGGCGACGGTGTACTTGTCGTTGGAAAGGCCGTTGTCCGCTTCGTTCTGGATGCTTGGACGCTTGTCTTTCTTTTCTTTCATGCCTGGCTCGAAACCGCCGCCCTGGATCATGAAGTTGCCGATGACACGGTGGAAAACGGTGTTTTCGTAGTGGCCGGCGTTCACGTACTCGATGAAGTTGGCGACGGTGATCGGCGCTTTC
>NZ_VBVZ01000994.1 GCF_005863185.1 Pseudomonas edaphica | reverse complement strand
CTGCCCAGGGCGGCAATCACGCGAGCATAGGCATTCATGGAAACAGAGAGGCTGCCCTTCTCGATTTCGATCAGTTTTTGCCGGGTAACGCCCGCAAGTTTCGCCAGGTCCGCTTGTGTATAGCCACGGTTGAGGCGCATGGAGCGAACTTGTTGGCCTAAGCGTTGGGTGATAATAGAAGTGTCCATGTCACGTATTCATTACTTTTGATTATTTAAGTCATATATACGTTACATTTTTAAGCTGTCAATGCCATCCCGACCAAACACCCAACTCAACCTGCGCTCATACCCAACCCGCCCCTTATACGCCTCCCCGCTGTCCACCCACCCAGCCGCCAGATACAACCCCATCGCCGCCACATTGTCCGTGTCCACCGACAACTCCAGCGCCTTGATCTGCGGCCACGCCTGCAGGGCCGCCGCCGGCAATGCCTGCAAACACGCTTTGCCAAACCCGCGCCCTTGCTGATGCCGGTCCACCTGCAACGCGTGCAGCGTGGCGCTGTGTTCATCGGCCCAATGGGGCAGGCAGGGTGGGCGTTTGAGCAGCAGGAAGGCCACGGGCATTTCGTCGGCCAGTAGTGCAAAGCCTTTGATTGCGCCGGGCTTGGGGTTGACCAGCAGGCTGTTGAGCGCGCAGTAGATATCGCCGGAATACGCCAGTTGCTCGGGGTGCACTTGCAGGGTGTCGAGCTGCTGTTTTTGCACAAGGCTCAGCGTCTCATAGGCGACGAGGCGGGTTTCCATCGGGGGCGCATCCGAAATCCTACAAAGAGGCGTGGATTCTAGCGGGTTTGATGCACGCGAAATTATTTTTCAGTGGCGTGTCGATTTCATTCAAGGCCATTCGACCAGGAGTGTCCTTTGTGATTTTCCAACCCCCAGGAGTATCGCCATGAGCACTGCAATCAACACCCTGATCGAGCAATGGAAACAAGCCGTACTTGATCGTGATATCGACAAAATTGTCAGCTATTACGCCGACGATATCGTCTCGTTCGACGCCGTCACTGCGCTGCAATTCAAGGGCAAGGCCGCCTACCGCGCCCATTGGGACGAATGCATGAAGCATTGCCCTGGCCCGGGCATTTTCGAATTTCATGAGCTGCATATCGTTGAGGCGCCCGACAGCGCGTTTGCCCACTGGCTGGCCCACTGCGGCGGCGCCGGGCCGGATGGCGTGGTGAAGGCGTGCTGGATGCGCGTGACTGCCGGCTACCAGCGTATCAACGGGCAGTGGAAGGTGG
>NZ_VBVZ01000993.1 GCF_005863185.1 Pseudomonas edaphica | reverse complement strand
TCACGCTGCCGATCGAGTAACCCGCACCGAACGAGCTGAGCACTGCAACCGAGCCCTTGGGCAGATCGTCCTGATAGGTGTGAAACGCGATCACCGAGCCCGCCGAGCTGGTATTGGCGTATGTATCAAGGATCACCGGCGCTTCTTCCACCGAGGCTTCGCGGCCCAGCAGCTTCTTCACAATCAGGTGGTTCATGCTCAGGTTGGCCTGGTGCAGCCAGAAGCGCTTCACGTCGGTCACGCTCAGTTGGTTTTCTTGCAGGTGTACACCGATCAACTCGGCAACCATCGGGCAGACATCACGGAAGACTTTGCGGCCTTCCTGCACGAACAGCTTGTCCGGCGCGCCGATGCCTTCTTCGGCGGTACGGTTGAGGAAACCGAAATTGTTGCGGATGTTATTGGAAAACTTGGTCAGCAGCTTGGTGCTGACCACGTCGAACTGGTGCTCGGAGGTCGCCAGATCAGCACGCTCAAGAATCACCGCCGTGGCCGCATCACCGAAGATGAAATGGCTGTCGCGGTCGCGAAAATTCAAGTGGCCGGTGCAGACTTCCGGGTTGACCATCAGGATCGCCCGGGCCTGGCCCAGTTGGATGCTGTTGGCCGCGTTCTGGATGCCGAAGGTGGCCGAGGAACACGCCACGTTCATGTCGAAGCCGAAACCCTGGATGCCCAGGGCTTCCTGGACTTCAATGGCGATGGCCGGGTAGGCGCGCTGCAGGTTGGAGCAGGCGACGATCACGCCATCGATGTCGGCGGCGGTCTTGCCGGCGCGCTGCAGGGCTTGTTCGGCGGCGCCGACGGCCATCTGGCAGAGTACCGACCACTCGTCGTTGCTGCGCTCGGGCAAGCACGGGGCCATGCGCTGTGGGTCAAGGATGCCGTCCTTGTCCATCACAAAGCGGCTCTTGATGCCCGACGCTTTCTCGATAAAGGCGGCGCTGGACTCGGTCAATGCCTGCACGTCACCGCGCTCGATGGCGGCAGCGTTGTCTGAATTGAACTGTTGCACGTAAGCATTGAAAGACTGCACCAGCTCTTCGTTGGAGATGCTGTTGGCCGGGGTGTACAGGCCAGTGCCGCTGATGACGACGTTATGCACGGTCGTTCCTCTAAATCTGTCAGGCAGAGAAGATATTGGTACCGTCGTACCAAATTTTAATTCGTTCGATACCCTCCAGCGGGCATCAAACTGGCAACGCTTTATCCCATCGCACCACAGTGTTTCGCGGCGTTACCGGTCTTTATGAC
>NZ_VBVZ01000992.1 GCF_005863185.1 Pseudomonas edaphica | reverse complement strand
CCTGAACTGATGCACATCGCCTTCCCTTGACGAGGATTCACCATGCTCAAGTACTTCGATCCGCATATCCATATGGTCAGCCGCACCACCGACGACTACCAGAACATGGCCACCGCCGGCATCACCGGGGTCATCGAACCGGCATTCTGGCAAGGCCAGGCGCGCACCAGCCTGGGCAGTTTCGTCGACTATTTCGACACGCTGCTGGGTTGGGAACGCTTTCGCGCGAGCATGTTCGGCATCCATCACTTCTGCACCATCGGCCTGAACCCCAAGGAGGCCAATGACCTGTCGATTGCCAATGAAGTGCTGGAGATTCTGCCGCGTTACCTGGTCAAGGATGGCGTGGTGGCGGTGGGTGAAATCGGCTACGACGACATCACTCCCGAAGAGGACCGCTTCCTCGCCGCGCAACTGGAACTGGCCAAGCAATTCAACCTGCCGGTGCTGGTGCACACGCCGCACCGTGACAAGATCGGCGGCACCAAACGCACCCTCGCCGTCATCCGCGAAGTGGGGATTGCCGAACACCTGGTGATCATCGACCACCTCAACGAACTGACCTTGCCGCTGGTGCTCGACAGCGAGTGCTGGCGCGGCCATTCGATCTACCCCAACACCAAGATGTCGGAGCAGCGCATGGTCGCGTTGCTGCAGGAATACGGCACCGAAAAAATGGTGGTCAACAGCGCGGCGGACTGGGGCATCAGCGACCCGCTCAAGGTGCCCAAGACCGGCCAGGCGATGCTCGCGGCCGGGTTCAGTGCAGCCCAGGTGGAACAGGTGCTGTTCCATAACCCGGTGGACTTTTTTGCCCAGAGCGGCCAACTCGACAAGGCCCTGGTGAGCACGCCGCTGCCCATCGACCAACGCAAGCAATGGCAAGAAAACTCGGCCCTGCGTGGCCAGGACCCGGTGGTCAAATGAGCGCCGCCAAGGGCTGGGCGGCCAGCCAGATCGGCTATTGCAGCAATGTACACCCGGCACGCGACCTGGCCGGGCTGCGCGCCTCCATCACCGAGCATTTTCAGGGCGTGCGCACCTTGCGCGGGCTGGCCCAACAAGACAGCGGCCTGTGGATCTGCGCCCAGGCGGCGGCGCAATTACAGCACGCCCCGGCGCGCACGCAGTTTGTGCAGTTACTCAAGCAAAGCGGCGTGCGCCTGACCTCACTGAACGGTTTTCCCTATGGCGACTTCCACCAGGGCGCGGTGAAGGCCGAGGTGTATTTGCCCAGTTGGGCCGACCCGCAAC
>NZ_VBVZ01000991.1 GCF_005863185.1 Pseudomonas edaphica | reverse complement strand
GATTTCATCGCCGTAGTACAACGTCGGCGTGCCGGGCATCGACAGCAACAAGCTGTTGAGCAGTTCAACGCGGCGACGGTCACGCTCCATCAGCGGCGCCAGGCGCCGACGAATGCCCAGGTTAATGCGCGCACGGCGGTCGGCGGCGTAGTAGTTCCACAGGTAGTCGCGCTCTTTGTCGGTGACCATTTCAAGGGTCAGTTCATCGTGGTTGCGCAGGAAGATCGCCCACTGGCAGTTGGCGGGGATCTCCGGGGTCTGGCGCAGAATATCGGTAATCGGGAAACGATCTTCCTGGGCCAGCGCCATGTACATGCGCGGCATCAGCGGGAAGTGGAAGGCCATGTGGCATTCATCGCCGTCGTCGCCTTTTTTGTCACCAAAGTACAGCTGAGTATCTTCCGGCCACTGGTTGGCTTCGGCCAACAGCATGCGGTCGGGGTAATGCGCGTCGATCTCGGCGCGGATCTGCTTGAGCACGCCGTGGGTTTCCGGCAGGTTCTCGTTGTTGGTGCCGTCGCGTTCGATCAGGTAGGGAATGGCGTCCAGACGCAGGCCGTCGATGCCCATGTCCAGCCAGTAGCGCATCACCGAGAGCACGGCTTTCATGACTTGCGGGTTGTCGAAGTTGAGGTCCGGCTGGTGCGAGTAGAAACGGTGCCAGAAGTACTGGCCGGCGACCGGGTCCCAGGTCCAGTTGGACTTTTCGGTGTCGAGGAAAATGATGCGGGTGCCGTCGTACTTCTGGTCGTCATCGGACCACACGTAGAAGTCCCGTGCCGCCGAGCCCGGCTTGGCCTTGCGCGCCCGCTGGAACCACGGATGCTGGTCGGAGGTGTGGTTGATCACCAGTTCAGTGATGACCCGCAGGCCCCGTTTGTGCGCCTCACTGATAAAGCGCTTGGCGTCGGCCATCGTCCCGTAGTCGCTGTGCACGCCACGGTACTCGGCGATGTCATAGCCGTCGTCGCGGCGCGGCGACGGGTAGAACGGCAGCAGCCAGATGGTGTTGACGCCCAGATCGGCGATGTAGTCGAGCTTGGCGATCAGGCCGGGAAAGTCGCCGATACCGTCATTATTGGAGTCGAAATAGGATTTGACGTGAACTTGGTAGATCACCGCGTCCTTGTACCAGAGCGGGTCTTTGATAAAAGTGGCTGGGGTGGGTTTCTTCGCCATTGGAAACTCCTGGAACACTGAAAATTGTGCAGAAGACATGCAATCAAGATGGGAGCTGGCTTGCCTGCGATAGCGGTGGGCC
>NZ_VBVZ01000990.1 GCF_005863185.1 Pseudomonas edaphica | reverse complement strand
GCCTTGAACGATTCTTTTATTAAAATAATTGTTGACCGAATTGATGTGACCTTTCATTAAAAATCCAACTACCAAAACTACCCATCTAGGCCTCTGACGATTGACAACCTAAATCCTAACCAACGCGCCCTAAAAAACCGGGACCACTCACGTTAACAAGAGTATAGAAAAGTGAAACTTATCTGCACGCCTTTGACTAAAGAAGCGATGATTCTATTAGACACTGACGAATGCCCAATCTCGTTATTGGCGAATTGCCCCCTGACCCATACAGAATATCAGCAGTTAATGGGATCAGGGGTTATCGACAAAATCAACAATTCGCTTGGAAAGATGATCGACGATTATGAAGACGAGAGCATCAACACCAATGAAGACCTCAAAAAATCACTATATATACTAGAAAATCATTCAATACCCGAAAACCAAGAGCTGGCAAGAAAAATAATCAAACTCAACAAACTGGCAATTGACAACAACACCGGGCTGTATTTCTTTTTTTAAACCATCACATGTATTGGCACAGGTAGTAGCACAACCAAGCTGCAAACAGCGCTAGTAACAGCTTTATTTTTATGACGAACCCATTTTTATCGTAACTGCAAACGACTACAGTGCTAAACAGACAGGGTTGATGCCGAATGCAAGAAAATCGAATCATTACCAAAACACTCACACGAAAACCGGCAATCTCCCACTCGGAAAAAACATGAAAATTGTAGTGATCGATACATTTTCCTATCTGAACGTATTGCACGTAAAATTCCATTCACCCTTCGGAGATGGCACTGCACTATGGAGCGATACTGCGCCAAAAATCGGTGAAATTATCGACGTTGAGTTTGATTTTGAGGAGGTTTTCTCATGGAATATAAACGTGAAGCCAACCGCTGAAAAATCTTCAAAAATCAAAATGGAGAACAGCCTCATCCAAATAACCGCCGAGCTGGTCCAAGCTGACGAAGAAGGATGTGTAGCATTAAAGCTCGGTGATTCAATAATCCTAATTGAGTTGGACGGTCCCATACCTCAGAAATCAGGATTTGTTGAACTCAGCGCTACCGCAATTCAACTTTACCCAACACATATTTAGTCCACATAAGTCACACGCTCAAACCGGGGCCACACACCGCAGCCCCGATCCATTTTCAACTCATAACCGGCGCAGCCCCCACCTGCACCCCACGCCCACTCGCGGCCATCTCAAACAACCCCTCCACCCGCGCTTGCTCCACCGCGCTCGGCTTGATCATCAGCGCGCACACCACAAAAA
>NZ_VBVZ01000098.1 GCF_005863185.1 Pseudomonas edaphica | reverse complement strand
ACCCACCGCCATCGCAGGCAAGCCAGCTCCCACAGTTGCCCGAGTTGCCTGGGCTATTTGAGGCCCAGGCGCTTGGCCATGCGGCCGAGGTTGGCGCGGTCCAGGCCGAGTTCGCGGGCGGCGCTGGCCCAGTTGTGCTGGTGGCGTTCCAGGCAAGCGCTGATGATTTGGCGCTGGTAGTGCTCGGTGGCCTGGCGCAGGTCGCCGGTCGCGGCCAGCGGCGCTTGCAGCGGTGCTTCGATAGCCGGCGCGCTGACGTCCGGCAGGTCCAGGTCCTGGGCGCTCAGGCTCAGAATCTTCGGCCGCTCGCGGCAGTTACCCAGGGCTTTGAGCGCGCTGCGCCCGATCAAATGTTCCAGCTCCCGCACATTGCCTGGCCAGTTATAGGCCAGCAGCGCGGCCTGGGCGTCGCTGGTCAGGCGCAGGCTGCCCAGGCCCATGCGCGAACGGTTCTGCTCCAGGAAGTACCCCGCCAGCAGCAACACGTCCCGCCCGCGCTCGCGCAGCGCCGGCACTTGCAGCGGGTACACGCTCAGGCGGTGGTAGAAGTCGGCGCGGTAGCGGCCATTGCGCACTTCTTCGGCGAGGTCGCGGTTGGTGGCGGCAATCAGGCGTACATCCACCTGGTGTTCCTTGTCCGAACCCAAGCGCTGCAACTGGCCGCTTTGCAGCACGCGCAGTAATTTGGCCTGCACGGTCAGCGACAACTCGCCCACTTCATCCAGGAATAGGGTGCCGCCATTGGCCAGCTCGAACTTGCCACGGCGTTCATTCAACGCGCCGGTAAAGGCGCCGCGCACGTGGCCGAACAGTTCGCTTTCCACCAGGGTTTCCGGGAGCGCGGCGCAGTTGAGGCTGATCATCGGCTTGTCCGCACGCGGGGACGCGGCGTGGATGGCTTGGGCGACCAGCTCCTTGCCGACCCCGGTTTCGCCGGTAATCAGCACGGTCAGGTCGCTGCCGCCCACCAGCTTGATCTCCTCGACCAGACGCTTGTGCGCCTTGCTCTGGCCGATCATTTCCTTGTGCTGTTGGCCGCTGGCCTGGCGGTAGATCTCGGCGCGCTGATGTTCGTCTTCGGCGCGTAATGCCAGGCGCTCAATGCGTTCGGCGACATTGACCGTGGCCGCCGCCAGGCTGGCAAAGGCTTGCAAAGCATCCAGCTCAACGCGTTCGAAACGCTCGGTGTCCAGCGCGTCGAGGGTCAGCAGGCCCCAGGGCTGGTCGTCGATAAACAGCGGGCAACCCATGCAGTCGTGCACTTCCAGGTGCCCGTGCAGGCCGTCGACCAAGCCGTCGTAGGGGTCGGGCAGTTCGCTGTCGCTGTCAAAACGGGTAGGGCCAGCGCTGCTCAGCAACACTTCAAAGCGCGGGTGTTCGCTGATCTTGAAGCGACGGCCAAGGGTATCGGCGCTCAAACCATCCACTGCCAGCGGCACCAGCCACTCACCGTCCAGGCGTAACAACGCGGCGGCATCGCACGGCAACAGTGCGCGCATGGCTTGCAACAGGCGTCGATAGCGCTCGCCCTCGGGCAGTTCGCGGGACAGGTCGGCGACCAGGGGCAGCAGGGTGGTGAGCAGCGATTGTGCAGTCATAATGACTCCTTGTAGTCCTTGTGACTATAAGGTGTAGGGAGTCATACTGACTACATTATATTTAACATATTGAATTATAACGATTAATTAGTTGGCACGAATGCTGAGTAGGTAAAAGTAATCAGTAAAGAGACCCAGGAGTCTGCCATGCTTAGTGCCCAAGACCGTGCCATCGTCAAATCCACTGTGCCCCTGCTGGAGAGCGGCGGCGAAGCGCTGATCACGCATTTTTACCGCATGATGCTCAGCGAATACCCAGAAGTTCGCCCGCTGTTCAACCAGGCCCACCAGGCCAGCGGTGACCAGCCCCGTGCGCTGGCCAATGGCGTGCTGATGTATGCGCGACACATCGATCAGCTGGACCAACTGGGTGACCTGGTGGCCAAGATCATTAACAAACATGTGGCCTTGCAGATCCTGCCGGAACACTACCCGATTGTGGGCGCCTGCCTGCTGCGCGCCATCTCTGAAGTGCTCGGCAGCGAGATCGCCACGCCTGAGGTGATGAATGCCTGGGGCGCGGCCTACGGCCAGTTGGCCGACATCCTGATTGGCGCCGAAGCGGCCATCTACGATGAAAAAGCCCAGGCGCCGGGCGGCTGGCGCGGTGCGCGGCCATTCCTGTTGGTCAAGCGTGTGGAGGAGAGCGACGAGATCATCTCGTTCTACTTTGCGCCTGTGGACAACGGCCCGATCCTGCAAGCCGCGCCGGGCCAGTACATCGGCATGAAGCTGGTGCTGGACGGCGAAGAAGTGCGCCGCAACTATTCCCTGTCGGCCCTGAGCGATGCGGGCCTGTACCGCATCAGCGTCAAACGCGAGGCCGGTGGGCGGGTGTCCAACTACCTGCATGACCAGATGCATGTCGGTGCAACCATCGACCTGTTCCCGCCATCGGGTGAGTTCACGCTGGCGGCCAGCGATAAACCGCTGGTGCTGATCAGCGGCGGGGTAGGCATCACCCCCACATTGCCCATGCTTGAAGCGGCCCTGGCAACCGAGCGCCCGGTGCACTTTATCCACTGCGCCCGCAACGGCGGCGTGCATGCGTTCCGTGATTGGGTCGATGCCCTGGCGGCCAGGCACCCGCAGCTCAAACGCTTTTACTGCTATGCCGAGGACGACGGCGTGAGCCCTGCGGCGGACAAGGTGGGGCTGTTGAGCCAGGAGCAATTGGCGGCGTGGTTACCCGAGGAACGTGACCTGGATGCGTACTTCCTGGGGCCTAAAGGCTTTATGGCGGCGATCAAACGCCATCTGAAGGCGTTGGGTGTGCCGGAGCAGCAGGCGCGCTACGAGTTCTTCGGCCCGGCGGCGGCGCTGGAATAAGTACATCTACCCTCTCCACAACAAGCCCGGCTCTCACATTGGAATGCGATTCCCTGTGGGAGCCGGGCTTGCCCGCGATGGCGTCCGCTCAGCCACAACATTTATCCCGATTAATCCGCAGTTAACCCCTCTCTGTTTTAACCATGCTCTGTGTGTAAACTTGCCGGCATTGGCACAACGACAAAGGGAAAACGGGGATGAGTGACGAATTGCGTTTAGGCAGGGAGCGGCGCTTTCTGGTGTTGCTGGGCATCATCTGCCTGGCGCTGATTGGCGGTGCGCTGTATATGCAAGTGGTGTTGGGCGAGGCGCCGTGCCCGCTGTGTATCCTGCAGCGCTACGCATTGCTGTTGATTGCGATCTTTGCCTTTATCGGCGCCGCCATGCGCAGCAAAGGTGCGGTCACTGTGTTTGAAGGGCTGGTAGTCCTCAGTGCCGTGGGCGGCGTCGCAGTTGCAGGCCACCACGTCTACACCCAGTTCTTCCCGGAGGTCAGTTGCGGCGTCGATGTGCTGCAGCCGATTGTCGATGAACTGCCACTGGCCAAGGTGTTTCCATTGGGCTTCCAGGTCGACGGCTTCTGCAGCACGCCGTACCCGCCCATCCTTGGCTTGTCCCTGGCGCAATGGGCGCTGGTGGCGTTCGTGCTGACGGTGATTCTGGTGCCGCTGGGCATCTATCGCAATCGCCAACGCCAGGCCTGAGTCTGCTCGCCAAAACGCCCCGGTCTTCCTTGAAGGAAGTCCGGGGCGTTTTTGGTTGTAGGGATTTGTGAAAGGGCCGTGACGAGGGGCAACAATAGGTGCGCGCAGCGTGCGACATGTTGTCACACGGACGTTGCCGCAGGACGTTTCTGACCCATCAAACCGCCGCCTGAATTTGCACCCGATGGCTAAATTGTGCTGTCAGTTCATCGTTTGGGCGATGCCGCGAATGTCACGCCGTGCGAGCCATTGGGTGATGTCCGAATGCCTTGTTTTATGGGGGCTTGGATCCGTTTTGCAAGCCCTTACAAGGTGTAAGGGAAGTGGCGTTGTGCCCAATAACACGGCAATTTTTGTGGTTTTTGTTGGGAATCGAACACGATAAGATCGCGAACCTTTGCAGGATTAGTGAAGGATTGTTGCTGTAATCGATAAAAATTATTTCTTTATAAGACATGGTTTATACATCGCTAGCTAACTACAATCGCCCGCACTGAATGTCCGGTGCTGTTCAATATTTGAGCACTGGAGCGGTCGAGGGGCAGATGGACGGCTCTGTGCGACCCCAAGGTTCCGGCAGCCTTTCAACTATCCGCACCAAATGGAATTGGTCTGTAACAAGGCCTTTAACCACGAAATCGAATAAGAACTCACCGCAGGTCCGTGAAACGTACAGTTATGGCGTGACGGGCAGGCTCTTATTCAATCGAAGAGAAATGCCAACCCTTGGCAGGGTGAAGTGTTGGCGATCAAAACCCAACTGCATTGCGCAAGCTGCTTTAGAGGTCGTGAGATGAGTAAAAACAGGTACCCCCGATTACTAGGCTTTTTGCCGCTGATTGGCATGCTGTTAATGCTGGGAGGCTGCAAGTGGACCTTGATGGACCCAAAAGGACAGATCGGTCTGGATCAACGAAACCTGATCATCACCGCTACCCTGCTGATGCTGCTGGTCGTGGTCCCTGTGATCATCATGACCTTCGCCTTCGCCTGGAAATACCGCGCGTCGAACACCAGCGCTACCTACGCGCCTAAGTGGTCGCACTCCACCAAGATCGAAATCGCCGTGTGGCTGGTGCCGGTCCTCATCATCATCGCCCTGGGTTACATCACCTATAAGTCGACCCACGAGCTGGACCCGTACCGTCCGCTGGAATCCAACGTCAAGCCGATCAATATCGAAGTGGTCGCGCTGGACTGGAAGTGGCTGTTCATCTACCCGGACCTGGGTATCGCCACGGTCAACGAGATCCAGTTCCCGGAGAACACTCCGCTTAATTTCCGGATCACCTCCGATGCCGTGATGAACTCGTTCTTCATCCCTGCACTGGGCGGCCAGATCTACGCGATGGCGGGCATGCAGACTCGCCTGCACCTGATCGCCAACGAAAAAGCTGAAATGGAAGGCATCTCCGCGAACTACAGCGGCGCTGGCTTCACCGGCATGAAATTCAAAGCGATCTCGACGAGCCAGGAAGACTTCAACGCCTGGGTAGCCGCAGTCAAGGCCGCACCTAAACAGCTTGATCAAGCTGAATACGACGCCCTGACCAAACCAAGCCAGAACAACCCAGTCGCTCTGTACTCCGCGTTTGAGCCGGACCTGTTTCAGAAAATCGTCGACAAGTACGAAGGTATGAAGCCAGGCAAGCCGGTCAAGCACGAGAAGAAAGAAGTGGCCGTGGTTGAAGGTTCTGACACGGGCTCGCATTCAACTGCTGGGGCAGAGGAGTAAACGATGTTTGGTAAATTAAGTTGGGATGCGGTCCCGTTCCACGAGCCGATCGTGATGGTGACCATCGCCATGATCGCGCTGGGTGGTCTGGCACTGTTTGCTGCAATCACGTATTTCAAGAAGTGGACCTACCTGTGGACCGAGTGGCTGACGTCTGTCGACCACAAGAAAATCGGTGTCATGTACGTCATCGTTGCCATGGTCATGCTGCTGCGTGGTTTTGCCGACGCCATCATGATGCGTACCCAGTTGGCCATGGCCACTGAGGGTTCGCCTGGCTACCTGCCGCCTGAACACTATGACCAGATCTTCACCGCTCACGGTGTGATCATGATCATCTTCATGGCGATGCCATTCTTCACCGGTTTGATGAACCTGGCCTTGCCGCTGCAGATCGGTGCGCGTGACGTTGCCTACCCGTTCCTGAACTCCCTGAGCTTCTGGCTGCTGGTTTCCGGCGTGGTGCTGATCAACCTGTCCCTGGGCGTCGGCGAATTCGCCAAGACCGGCTGGGTTGCGTATCCGCCGTTGTCAGGTATTCAGTACAGTCCGGGCGTGGGTGTGGACTACTACATCTGGGCGCTACAGTTATCAGGACTCGGGACGACGCTAACGGGGGTCAACTTCCTGGCCACCGTCCTGAAAATGCGCGCCCCTGGCATGAAACTGATGGACATGCCGATCTTCACCTGGACCTGCACCTGGGCCAACGTCCTGATCGTGGCTTCGTTCCCGATCCTGGCCGCTACCATGGCGCTGCTGTCGCTTGACCGTTACCTGGACTTCCACATTTTCACCAATGAACTTGGTGGCAATCCAATGATGTACGTGAACCTGTTCTGGGCATGGGGTCACCCTGAGGTGTACATCCTGATCCTGCCAGCGTTCGGTATCTTCTCTGAAGTGATCTCGACCTTTACCGGCAAGCGCCTGTTCGGTCACCACTCGATGGTTTATGCATCGGGTGCAATCTCTGTACTGGGCTTCATGGTGTGGCTGCACCACTTCTTCACCATGGGTTCGGGGGCCAGCGTCAACGCCTTCTTCGGCCTGGCGACGATGTTGATTTCGATCCCGACGGGGGTGAAGCTATTCAACTGGCTATTCACCATCTACCACGGCCGTCTGCGTATCACCAGCCAGGTTCTGTGGACCCTGGGCTTCATGGTGACCTTCGCCATCGGCGGCATGACCGGGGTACTGCTGGCCATTCCGGGTGCTGACTTCGTACTGCACAACAGCCTGTTCGTGATCGCGCACTTCCACAACGTGATCATCGGTGGTGCTGTATTCGGCTACATCGCAGGTTTCAGCTTCTACTTCCCGAAAGCGTTCGGCTTCAAGCTGCACGAAGGTTGGGGCAAGGCTGCATTCTGGTTCTGGATCTCGGGCTTCTTCGTCGCGTTCATGCCGCTCTACGCGCTGGGCTTCATGGGCATGACCCGTCGTCTGAACGCCACTACCAACCCTGAGTGGGTGCCGTACCTGTACGTCGCCATGTTCGGTGCGTTGATGATTGCTGCCGGTATTGCCTGCCAGCTGATCCAGCTGTACGTGAGCATCCGTGACCGTAAGCAGAACGCTTGCGACTCCGGTGACCCATGGAATGGCCACACCCTGGAATGGTCGACTTCGTCGCCACCGCCGTTCTACAACTTCGCTGTGATTCCTACTGCGAACACCATTGATGCGTTCACCGAAGCCAAGGAAGACGGTACTGCGTACCAGCGTCCTAAGCACTACGAGCCGATCCACATGCCGAACAACACCGCCACTGGCGTGGTGATGGGCGCGCTGTTGACCGTGTTCGGTTTCGCGATGATCTGGCACATCTGGTGGCTGGCAATCGTGGGCCTGGTAGGCACTATCGGTTACTTCATCATTCACGCTGCCCGTGATGATCAAGGCTACATGGTGCCGGTCGAGACGATCGAACGCATCGAAGCCGAGCAGCACGCTCGCCTGGTAGCCGAGAAGAAAATCCCGGCCAACCGTGTAGAAACCTCGTTGGAACAGGCTTAAACCATGTCGAACTTAGTGACCAATGCTGGACACGCCCATGTCGATGACCATGGGCACGATGACCATCACCACGACTCGGGGCCAATGACCGTATTCGGTTTCTGGCTCTACCTGATGACCGACTGCATCTTGTTTGCGTCGATCTTCGCGGTGTACGCGGTACTGGTAAACAACGTAGCGGGTGGCCCGTCGGGCCACGACATCTTCGAACTGCCTTACGTGCTCGGCGAAACCGCCTTGCTGTTGTTCAGTTCGATCACCTACGGCTTCGCCATGTTGGCCTTCTACAAGGGCAACAAGAAAGGCGTACTGAGCTGGTTGGCACTGACCTTCCTGTTCGGCCTGGGCTTCATCGGCATGGAGATCAACGAGTTCCACCTGCTGATCTCCGAAGGCTACGGCCCGCACCGTTCCGGCTTCCTGTCCGCGTTCTTCACGCTGGTAGGCACCCACGGTCTGCACGTAACTGCCGGCCTGCTGTGGATGGCGGTGATGATGTATCAGGTCAATAAGCACGGCCTGACCAACACCAACAAGACTCGCCTGAGCTGCCTGAGCCTGTTCTGGCACTTCCTGGACGTGGTCTGGATCTGCGTATTCACCGTCGTTTACTTGATGGGGACTCTGTAATGGCTAATGCACACTCCCATGACCATGACAGCCATGATGCGAGCCACGGCAGCGTAAAGTCTTACGCTATCGGTTTCATCCTGTCGGTCATCCTGACCCTGATCCCGTTCGGCCTGGTGATGTACCCAACCTTGCCGAAGTCGATCACCTTGATGATCGTCCTGGCGTTCGCGGTGATTCAGGTTCTGGTTCACCTGGTGTACTTCCTGCACCTGGATCGCTCGAAAGAGCAGCGCGATAACGTGATTGCGTTCGTGTTCGCAGGTCTTGTGATCCTGCTGCTGGTTGGCCTGTCGATATGGATCATGTTCAGCATCCATACGTTCATGATGGCGAAGTGAGGTAAGACCCGATGTCGCTTAAGCACTTTATCCAAATCACCAAACCGGGGATCATTTTCGGTAACGTGCTTTCTGTGGCAGGCGGTTTCTTCCTGGCCTCCAAGGGGCATGTCGATCTGGCCATTTTCTTGGCTGCGATGATCGGCACGTCCCTGGTGGTAGCTTCCGGTTGTGTGTTCAACAACTGCATCGACCGTGACATCGACTTGAAGATGGAACGCACCAAGAATCGTGTGCTGGTGCAGGGCCTTATCTCCCTGAAACTGGCACTGATCTACGCGACCGTCCTGGGTGTTGCCGGTGTAGCCCTGTTGTACAAGGTGGCCAACCCGTTGGCGGCGCTGTTTGCCGTGATCGGTTTTGTTATCTACGTCGGCCTTTACAGTCTGTACCTCAAGCGCAAGTCGGTTCACGGCACGCTGGTGGGCAGTCTGTCGGGGGCGATGCCGCCGGTGATTGGTTATGTGGCTGTAACCAATAGCTTCGACATGGCTGCGCTGGTGCTGCTGGTGATGTTCAGCCTGTGGCAGATGCCGCACTCCTATGCCATCGCGATCTTCCGCTTCAATGACTACCTGGCTGCGTCGATTCCGGTTCTGCCGGTTAAGCGTGGCATTCAGGTGGCCAAGAAACACATCCTGCTCTACATCCTGGCCTTCCTCGTGGCGACCTTGATGTTGACCTTCAGTGGCTATGCCGGCATGAGCTACCTCGCCGTCGCCGCCGCCATGGGCATGTACTGGTTGTACATGGCCTGGACCGGCTACAAGGCGGTGGATGACACCGTCTGGGCGCGCAAGCTGTTCGTGTTCTCGATCTTCACCATCACCGCGCTCAGCGTGATGATGTCCCTGGATTTCCAAGTGCCGAAAGAGCTGTTGCTGACCTACGCACACTGAGTCACCGAGCAACAAAAAGCCCCGCCTTCGCAAGAAGCGCGGGGCTTTTTATTGAGTGGCCTTTAAACTATTCCCACATTCTACAAATGCAGGAAGCAACGTGATGACTAAAAAAGCCGTGATGGTATTCAGTGGCGGGCAGGACTCGACCACCTGCCTGATCCAGGCGCTGGGGCAGTATGACGAAGTGCACTGCATTACCTTCGATTATGGCCAGCGCCATGTGGCCGAAGTTGAAGTCGCGCAGAAGTTGGCCAAGCAGTTGGGCGCTACCGTTCACAAAGTGATGGACGTGTCGCTGCTCAACGAGCTGGCGATCAGCAGCCTGACCCGCGACAACATTCCGGTGCCGACCGTGAACAGCTCGGGCGAAAGCCTGCCGAGTACTTTTGTGCCGGGGCGCAATATTCTGTTTCTGACCCTGGCGGCGATCTACGCCTATCAGGTCAAAGCTGAAAGCGTGATTACCGGTGTCTGCGAGACCGACTTCTCGGGTTACCCCGATTGCCGCGATGACTTTGTCAAAGCGCTGAACACGGCGCTTGAACTGGGCATGGACTACAAGCTGCGCCTGGACACGCCGTTGATGTGGCTGAACAAGGCTGAGACCTGGGCTTTGGCAGATTACCACCAGCAACTGGACCTGGTTCAGCACCAGACCCTGACTTGTTACAACGGCATCATCGGCACCGGCTGCGGTAATTGCGATGCATGCAACCTGCGGGCTCGGGGCTTGAATGAGTATTTGCAGGACAAGGCGGGTGTGATGAGCAGCCTGAAGCAGAAGTTGCAACTGAGCTAGAGATTAGGGACCGTACTCGGTCTACTGTGGGAGCTGGCTTGCCTGCGATAGCATCAACTGAATGTCACTGACATACCGAGTTGTCTGCATCGCAGGCAAGCCAGCTCCCACATTTAGAGCGCATTACATCAGGCAGCGCTACCGGTAATCCAGCGTTTGAACAACGCACGCGCGCCATAGGCCGGCAGGATATTAAAAAACGCAAAGCCGACTTTGATCGCGATCTGCACGTAGATCATGCTCAAGATGTCGCTGGTCTGCATCGCGCCATAGAACGCAATAAAGCAGAACAGGAAACTGTCGATAATCACCGCAAAGAACGTACTGAGGAAAATCCGCAGGTACAGGTATTTGGAGTTGGTCAGTTCCTTGATCTTGCACAGCAAGTAGGAGTTTATGTTCTCCGACACCAGGAACGACACCGAGGACGCGACCAGTACCGAGGACACCTGAATGATCACATCGTTGTAAGGGCCATCGAGTTTCCAGCCTGGCAGCCCTGGCAGAAACGTCGAGCCGTAGAGCAGGATGATGATCATCGCGTTACTGGCGAACGCAAACAAAATGGCACGTCTGGCCAGCCGCAGGCCGAATTGCTCGTTGAGCAAATCCACGATCAAAAACGTCAGCGGGTACAGAAACGTGCCTGGCGTGACGATGATGCCCATCGACTCCAGGTAAATAGGCTTGGTCGCGGCAATGCTGGTGAAGATATAAAACGTGAACAGCAACAGGTTCAGGATGATGTAGATCATCCAGGAATTTTCGTTGCGGTCGTTGATATCGTAGGCCGTCAGCGTCCCTCCCTGTGAATAAAACTTCTTGTACATGTTCTTAACTTCCATTTTATTGAGGTTGTCCATGATTTCGCTGTTGATGACTTCACTCAGCTTCATCTTGATGACCTTGCCGGTGGCGATAACCATGATCACCGCCAGGCGCTTGTCATTCTCAAAGCCCAGCAGCTTGTATGTGCTGTTTTCGATGCCCGCTTCATACGTTGTCATTGAAGCGCTCCTCAATGATGTCGCCGATTACACACAGGCGCTCTGAGCCAGCGCAGGCTTCAAGGGTGATAAACATCTTTTGGATGGCCCGGTCGTACACCAGCTTTTCTTTGCCCAGCGTTGACGTGCCTTTTTGCACGATGAGCAAATCGCCCGGCTCGTTGATACCGGGAATGCCACGTTCCAGGCGCACACCGATCAGGTTGTAGGAAGAGCCGAAGTAGTAGGTCAGCGGATACTGGGTGGCCAACTCGCCAATGCGCTTGTCCAGGTTCTGGATCACCAGGCTTTCCTTGAGCACCGGCACGGCGGCCGGGTTCATGTTGCCCTGTGGGGAAACACTGCTCTCGATGATTTCCTTGGCTTCAAAATCAAGGGTCTCGATTTCATCGTAGGAAACACCGAAGAAGTCCGAGATCTTGCGGACAGTGGACTGCTGCACGTTGACGACCTTGCCTTCCAGGATGTTGTAGATGGTGGTCCTGGTCAGGCCGGCGGCATTCGATAGCGACAGCTGCGTCTCGCCGCGGCTTTTGATCAAGTACTTGATGTTGCTCTTCAAGTGCTCGGTTTTTTCGCGTCTGTGTATCACGTGCTCACCACTTCCTTTTAGTCGTTAACGTCCGTTGTTTGCGCAACCACAGCAGGGAGCGCCCGTTCCGGGGGCGCTTGTGGTTTTGCGGCGGCGGGAGTGTTGCATGCGTCGGCCCTAACAATAAAGTCCGGATGCGCTGCGGGCGTGCTTTTGATGGGGCTGGAGTCTGGAAAATGAACATTTGATTTGGAAAATGTTTAATTTCCTGTTTAATTGATCCTCTCGGTTCAGGACGGACCGGCACGCAACGCCCAGGAAGGGACCCGCACTGATGGCATTCAATACCGTACCTCTGAAAGACCAGGCCGACCTGCTGCGTCGTGGCCTGGCGGATCTGCGCGCAGAAGACTTCGAACTCGCCAGCCTGCTGGATGCTGAAGTCACTCGCCAGCATCGCACCCTCTCAATGGTGGCTTCTTCCTGCGCGGTCAAGCCCCGCACTCTGGTGGCCTGCGCCTCTGCACTGGTCAACGTCAGCGCCGAAGGCACGCCCGGCAAACGCTATCGCACCGGCTGCGAAAATGTCGATTTAGTGGAATCCCTGGCCATCCGCAGGGCGCGGGAGTTGTTCGATGCACATTACGCCGGCGTGCAGCCTCATTCGGCGTCCAATGCCATATCCCAAGTGCTTTCGGCGCTGCTTGAGCCGGGCGATACGCTACTGGGCATGGCCCACGACCATGGCGGCGAACTCACCCATGGCAGCCCGGCGGTGTTTACCGGGGCCTATTACAAGGCTATCCGCTACGGCACCACCGACGATGGCCTTATCGATTATGAGCAAGTGCGCAGCCTGGCCCTGGCCCATCGCCCACGCATCATTATTTGCGGTGCGGGTGCGTACTCAAGGGTGGTGGATTTTGAGCGGTTTCGCGCGATTGCCGACGAGGCGGGCGCCATCCTCTTGGCGGATATTTCCGCTATCGCCGGGTTGGTGGTGACGGGGCGCCACCCGAGCCCGATCAACGCCGCCCACGTCACCATCACCTGCACGCACAAGCAATTGGGTGGCCCACGGGGTGGGTTGATCCTGTGCGGCCGCGACGCCGAGGCCAAGGTGCCTGGCCTGCGGTCGACGTTCAGCCGTGTGCTGGACCAAGCCGTGTTCCCGCGTATGCAAGGGGCGCCGGCGGTGAATATGATCGCGGCAAAAGCGGCTGCCTTCGGGTACGCGAAGTCAGCAGAGTTTGATGCCTGTATGGGGCGTGGCCGTGCGCTTGCCGATGAGGTGGCCAGTGCGTTTGCGGCCCAGGGTTACGACGTGGTGGGCGGGCGCAGTGACAACCATACGGTACTGATCCGGTTGCCGGGCGCCATGACCGGCGCCATCGCCGAGGCGGCCCTGGAGTCTTGCGCCATTGTGGTGAGCAAGCATCGCGTACCAGGCGAGACACGCTCGAAGTTGGTCACCAGCGGTTTGTGTATTGGCACCGGCTGCATGGCGCAACGCGAACTCGACGCCGAGGGTTGCCGCCAGGTGATTGCGCTGGTGTGCCGGGTGTTGGAAAACGTCACCCCGCTGGGCGAACAGGACTATCGGCTTGAGCCTGAGGTGCGCGAGCAGGTGCGCACAGCGGTAGAGGCCCTGTGCATGAATTACCCGATCGCCGACTACCTGGAGGGTTGATCACGGCGCAGGTGGCTAAATCAGCTGAGCGCCTTCTCGTCATACTTCTTTGTACGAACCGTGAGAAACCATCACCCGTCTACAAGGAGTCGCGCCATGTTCAGCGTAAGTCGTCGGTCTCTTCTCGCCTTTGGCGCGGCCCTGCCGGTGCTGGGCCGCCTGGATTGGGCGGTCGCCAGCCAGCCAGCGGCTCCGGCGGACACGGTGCGGCTTAATTACAACGAAAGCCCCTACGGTCCCTCGGACTCCGCCCGCGAGGCGATGCAGCGTGGCATCGGCCTCTCCGGGCTGTACCCCTATGGTTACATGTACGGCTTGGCCGAACAGTTCGCCAAATCGCAGGGGCTTGTCGAAGAACAGGTCGCTGTATTTGCCGGCTCCATGGCCGCCTTGCGCTACGCGGTGCTGGCGTTTACCAGCCAGACTCGTGGTCTGGTGATGGCCACGCCGTCCTATGAAGTACCGCGTCAGGCCGCCGAAGCCTGGCAGGCGCCGGTGCACGAAGTGAGCCTTAATGCCAACCACGCCCATGACGTGCCGGCCATGCTCGCCGCCGACCCTCACGCGGGCATGCTGTACCTGTGCAACCCCAACAACCCGACCGGCACCCTGACGCCCACCGCAGCGATCCGTCAGGCGCTTGCGAACAAACCCAAAGGCTGCGTGCTGGTGGTGGACGAGGCCTACATCGACTTCTGCGATGCCCCAAGCTGCGTGAGTTGGGTCAAGGATCACGACGACTTACTGGTGCTGCGCACCTTCTCGAAAATCTACGGCATGGCCGGTGCGCGCCTGGGCCTGGCGATCGGCCACCCGGTGTTGCTGGAACGGCTGGCGGTGTTTGGTGGCGACAATGTGCCGGCGGCGTCCACGTTACTCGGAGCCCGGGCAAGCCTGGACGACCTCAAGCTGGTGCCGCAACGCAAGGCGCTCAATGCCCAACTGCGTGACGAAACCGTGGCCTGGCTCAAGGCGCGGGGTTTTACCTGCACCGCGTCGCAAAGCAATTGCTTCATGATTAACGTGAAACAACCTGCAGAACAGGTGATCGAGAAGCTGGCTGCACAGGGCGTATTGGTCGGGCGGGTGTGGAAGGATTGGCCGCAGTGGGTGCGGGTGACGGTGGGCAACAAACAGGAGATGGCGCGGTTTCGCGAGGTGTTCGCGAGTCTTTAAAGCAACACAAAACCCATGTGGGAGCTGGCTTGCCTGCGATAGCATCACC
>NZ_VBVZ01000989.1 GCF_005863185.1 Pseudomonas edaphica | reverse complement strand
ATTGGGGGATCTAGCACCGTTTATCGGGATGTCCCTGGCATTGCTTCAAGCCGGTGTGGCGGGGCAGCCCTGTGGTTGGTTGAGTCAGGATGCAAATAAACGGTTGGCGATTGGAGTGGCGGTGCCTTATGGCAATAGTTAAGGACATGGGGAAAGGTTCGTTGGCGCGCGTGGGGTTCGGCTATTTGCTGCTCATTACCCTGCTGGTGCTATTGGGCTGTCTGGTATATGGCTTGGGCGGCGACGCGTTGGGCTGGCCGCAGTTGCCGCTCAAGCAACTGGCGTTGTGGGGGCTGGGTGTGTGGTTCGCGCTCTGCTGGTTATGCCCGGTGGTGTTGCTGGCCTGGGATCGCCTGGCGGCTCGTCAGGCTGAGCGGGTGGTGGGCGTGGCTCCGTCAATTCCGGGCTCAGCGTTGAGCCCGCCATCGACCGATGACGGGGCGGATCGGGTTAAGGCGTTACGCGCTCATCTGCGCGAGCACTACGGCCCCCTCTGGCGCCAAAAAGTCCGCCTCCTTCTTATCATTGGCGACCCCACCAACGTCAAAGCCATCGCCCCCAACCTCACCACCCGCCACTGGCTGGAAGGCCAGGGCACCGTCCTGCTGTGGGGCGGCCACGCCCATGAATCCCTGGAGCAAACCTTCACCGCACACTGGTCCGGCCTGAGCCGCTGGCGCTCCCTGGACGGCGTAGTCTGGGCCTTGGACAACACCCAGGCCGCCGACGAAGCCGCGATGGCCACCGGCGTGCGCCAGTTAAAACGCCTGGCGCATCACGTAGGCTGGCAGTTGCCGTTATACCTCTGGCAAGTATGTGCCAGCACCTGGGAGCAAACCGGCCGTGCGGTGCAACCGGTGGGCTGCGTACTGCCCGAGCGCTTCAGCGCGCAGGAACTGCAGGAGCAGTTGACCGAGTTGCTCACGCCGTTGCGCCGTGCCGGGTTGGGGCAGATGAATGAGACATTGGCCCACGATTTCCTGCTGCGGTTGTCGCGTGATTTGCAGGCCAAGGGAATTGCCCGTTGGCGGCAGGTGTTGGAGCCGCTGTCGCCCGAGTTTTCCCGTGGCGTGCCGTTGCGCGGGCTGTGGTTCAGCCTGCCGGTAGCGCCGCTAAAGTCTGCTTCAAAAAACCACGACTGGTCCGCGCCTACCCCGTGGCAGGGCGTGCTCGACGATAACCGCACCGCTCGGCGTTTGGGCTGGGGCGTGGTGCGCGTCGGCTATGCGTTGATGTTGGGCCTGGCGCTGATGTGGGGCGCGGGTTTGTTGTTGTCATTCG
>NZ_VBVZ01000988.1 GCF_005863185.1 Pseudomonas edaphica | reverse complement strand
CTGCTGGCCTTGCGCTTTTCCCCGGCGGCCACCCTGGCGTTTGTCATGGGCGCTGGGTTTATCGCAGATACCGCGAGCCTGCCGCTGGTGGTGTCGAACCTGGTGAATATCGTCTCGGCGGATTACTTCAAGATCGGCTTCAACGAGTACGCAGCAGTAATGGTGCCGGTGAACTTCGTCAGTGTCGCCGCCACCCTTGGGGTCCTGCTGTGGTTCTTTCGCCGCGATATTCCCCAAGCCTACGACCCGGCCGACCTGGAAGACCCCGCCAGCGCCATCCACGATCGTGCGACCTTTCGCGCGGGCTGGTGGGTGCTGGGTATCTTGCTGGTGGGCTGTTTCGCGCTAGAGCCGCTGGGCATTCCCATCAGTGCGATTTCTGCCGTGTGCGCCGTTTTGCTACTGGTGATCGCCGCCAAGGGCCACAAGATCTCTACGCGCAAAGTGTTGAAAGAAGCGCCGTGGCAGATCGTGGTGTTTTCCCTGGGCATGTACCTGGTGGTCTACGGCCTGCGTAACGCCGGCCTGACCACCTACCTCGCGACCTGGCTCGACACTTTTGCCACCTACGGCGTGTGGGGCGCGGCCATGGGCACCGGCGTGCTGACGGCGCTGTTGTCGTCGGCGATGAACAACCTGCCGACGGTGCTGATCGGCGCGCTGTCGATCGAGTCCAGCCATGCCGTGGGCGTGGTCAAGGACGCGATGATCTACGCCAACGTGATCGGCAGCGACCTGGGCCCCAAAATCACTCCAATCGGCAGCCTGGCCACCTTGCTGTGGCTGCATATCCTGGCGCGCAAAGGCATCACCATCACTTGGGGTTATTACTTCAAGGTCGGCATCGTGCTGACCTTGCCGGTGCTGTTGATCACCCTCGCCGCCCTCGCCTTGCGCCTGAGTCTCTGAAGGAAATACCGCTATGAAAGTCCTGTTCATGTGTACCGCCAACAGCTGCCGCAGCATCTTGTCCGAGGCGATGTTCAACCACCTGGCGCCGGCAGGTTTCGAGGCGATCAGCTCCGGCAGTTTCCCCAAGGGCCAGGTACTGCCGCGCAGCCTCAGCACGTTGCAGGCAGCGGGCATCAGCACCGAAGGCTTGTACAGCAAGGGCAATGAGGCCTTTGAGGGCAGCCCGCCGGATGTGGTGATTACCGTGTGCGATAAAGCTGCGGGTGAAGCCTGCCCGGTGTATTTCGGGCCGGCGCTGAAGGCGCACTGGGGGTTGGAAGACCCGTCGGATGTTCAGGGTGACGAGGCCCGTGTAGACGCCGCCTTCAAGGCCACGCTC
>NZ_VBVZ01000987.1 GCF_005863185.1 Pseudomonas edaphica | reverse complement strand
ACCCAGGTGGGAGCAGACCATCACGGCCGCGCCTTTTTCCAGGGCCAGCTTGATGGTCGGCAGCGAGGCCAGGATTCGGGCATCGCTGGTGACAACACCGTCCTTGACTGGGACGTTGAGGTCTTCGCGAATCAGTACGCGCTTACCTTGCAGATCGAGGTCGGTCATCTTCAACACGGTCATGGGTCGCAGTTCCTGAATTACTGTTGAGGTTGTTTAGAAGCGATGTGCAGATAGTGCTCTGCCACATCCAGCATGCGGTTGGCAAAACCCCATTCGTTGTCGAACCACGCCAGGATGTTCACCAGCCTGGGGCCGGAAACACGGGTCTGGCTGGCATCGACAATCGCCGAATGCGGGTCATGGTTGAAATCACAACTGGCGTGCGGCAACTCGGTGTAGGCCAGCAGGCCTTTGAGCGGGCCGCTGGTGGCGGCGTCGCGCAAGATCCGGTTGACCTCCGTCGCGTCAGTGTCGCTGACGGTTTGCATGGTGATGTCCAGACAGGACACATTCACCGTCGGCACCCGTACGGCTTTGGCCTGGATTCGCCCGGCAAGTTCCGGCAACAGTCGCTCGATGCCACGGGCCAGGCCGGTAGACACCGGAATCACCGACTGGAACGCCGAGCGCGTGCGGCGCAGGTCTTCATGATGATAGGCGTCGATCACCGGCTGGTCGTTCATCGCCGAGTGAATCGTGGTGATCGACACATAATCGATGCCGATCGCCTGATCCAGCAGGCGCAACAGCGGCACGCTGCAGTTGGTGGTGCAGGAGGCGTTGGACACCAGCAGTTCATCGCCGGTCAGGCAATCCTGGTTGATACCGTAGACGATGGTGGCGTCCACATCCGCCTCGCTGGCCATCGGCTGGGAAAACAGCACACGCGGTGCGCCGGCGTCGAGAAAACGCTGGCCATCAGCACGGGTGTGGTAGACACCGGAACATTCCAGCACCAGGTCAACGCCCAGTGCTTTCCAGTCGATGCCTTCTGGGGTGGCACTGCGCAAGACCTTCACGCAGGTGCCATTAATATGCAGACAATCGCCCTCGACCCGCACTTCGCCGGGGAAGCGGCCGTGGGTGGAGTCAAAGCGTGTCAGGTATTCGATGCTGGCCATGTCAGCCAAATCGTTGATCGCCACAATTTCAAACCCGGCCGCCGCCCCTCGCTCGAACAGAGCACGCAAGACGCAACGACCAATGCGGCCGTAGCCGTTGAGTGCAACTTTGTAGGGACGCGGTTGAGGCATGGGGTTCTCGATCAAGGTGAGTTCGGTACTGAATGT
>NZ_VBVZ01000986.1 GCF_005863185.1 Pseudomonas edaphica | reverse complement strand
CGGCACCCTCGATGATTACCACGCGCGTCACGGCGAGTTGCATGCCGAGCGCCTGCTGCACTTTTTCGCACTGGACGCGGCCAACCCGGCGAGCATCTACAGCTGCCTCGGCGCCGCGCGGGCCAGCGCCCATGCGGTGCGCGGGCGAATTACCGCTGACATGTGGGAAAACATCAACACCACCTGGCTGGATATTCGCGATATCGCCCGGCAAGGGCTTAGCCGTTATGGCATGAGCCGTTTTTGTGAATGGGTCAAGGAGCGCTCGCACCTGTTCCGGGGCGCCACCTACGGCACCATCATGCGTAACGATGCGTTTCGCTTTATTCGCCTGGGCACCTTTATCGAACGCGCCGACAACACCCTGCGGCTGCTTGACGCTCGCTACGAAATGGCCGGTGACCAAGCAGCCGTCGTCACCGACGGCACGGCCCACGCCTACTATCAGTGGAGCGCCCTGCTGCGCGCCTTGTCGTCGTTCGAGGCCTACACCGAGATCTACCGCGACGCGCCCGGCGCCCGGCAAGTGGCTGAATTACTGTTGCTACGCGCCGACGTCCCGCGCTCATTAAGGGCGTGCAGCGAAGAGATCGACCAGATCCTCGCCAGCCTGCCCGGCATCAACGGCCGTCCGGCCCAGCGCCTGGCCGCCGAGATGGACGCGCGCCTGCGCTTTACCGCCATTGACGAAATCATCGAGGAAGGCCTGCACGCCTGGCTGACCGACTTCATCCCCTTGGTGCGCCAGTTGGGCGACGCCATTTACAGTTCCTACCTGGAGGCCGCATGAGACTCTCCATCAGCCACGAAACCACCTACCACTACGAAGACCAGGTGCGCGCCAGCATTCAGTACCTGCGCCTTACGCCCCACGACAGCGAGCGCCAGCATGTGATCAGCTGGCAGCTGGATTTGCCGCGCCCGGTGCGCGCGCAAGTCGACCCGTTCGGCAATATCCTGCACGTGTTGACCCTGGATGAGCCCCACGATGCGATCATTATTGGCGCCCGAGGCCAGGTGGATATCGACGAGTTGCGTGAGGCGGAACACGAGAACCAGTCAGCGTTTCCGTTCCTGCGCAGCACGCGCCTGACAGAACCCGATGAAGCATTGCTGGGTTTTGCGCAACAGCACTGCCAGCAACGTCGCGATCGCAACGCGTTGATCGACCTGATGCACGCGCTCAACCAATCAATGGTCTACACGCCTGGCGCCACCGAAGTCGACACCTGCGCGGCCCAGGCCTTTGCCGGGCGTGCAGGCGTGTGTCAGGACCACACCCACGCGTTCCTGGCCTGCGC
>NZ_VBVZ01000985.1 GCF_005863185.1 Pseudomonas edaphica | reverse complement strand
TGATAATTCTGCTTTTTATAATTAGGTTAGAACCAACAGGCATTTTACAGACCCCGCCACGGCCCTTACTTTTGACCCGAGTGACCGACCCCACGCCCGGAGGAGGTGTTAATCGCGCAATCGACAAGGACAGACCATGAGCATCGAATTTATCGGTTATATCGGCGGCCATCACGCATCCGAGATTCACCCGCGCAGCGGCCCTACCCTGCAGCCGGACTACGTCGAAACCGTGGCCCGCGCCCACGAAGCGGCCGGCTTCGACCGCGCGTTGGTGGCGTTTCATTCCAACAGCCCGGACAGCACGCTGATCGCCGCGCATGCCGCCAGCGTGACCCAAAAGCTGCAGTTCCTGATCGCCCATCGCCCAGGTTTTGCCCAGCCGACCCTGGCCGCTCGCCAGTTCGCGACCCTGGACGTGTTCAACGGCGGGCGCACGGCCGTGCATATCATCACCGGCGGCGATGACCGTGAACTGCGCGCCGATGGCAGCCATATCGGCAAGGACGAACGTTACGCACGCACCGACGAATACCTCAGCGTGGTGCGCCAGGAATGGACCCACGAGCAGCCTTTCGATTTCAAAGGCACCTACTACCAGGTCGAAGGCGCGCACTCGACGGTGAAGTCGCCGCAGCAACCGCATATCCCGCTGTACTTCGGCGGCTCTTCAGCGGCCGCGATTGCGGTGGCCGGCAAACATGCCGACGTGTATGCGCTGTGGGGCGAAACCTACGAGCAGGTGCGCGAAGTGGTGACCCAGGTGCGCGCAGAAGCGGCCAAGCACGGGCGCACGATTCGCTTCAGCTTGTCGTTGCGCCCGATCCTCGCGCAAACCGAGGAGCTGGCCTGGGCACGTGCCGAGACAATCCTGCAACAGGCGACCGCACTGGCTGACAAGCAGGGCTTTGTGCGCCGCGAACCACCCAACGAAGGCTCGCGCCGCTTGCTGGCAGCGGCAGCGCAAGGTTCGCGCCTGGATAAGCGCCTATGGACCGGGATCGCCGAGTTGCTGGGCGCGCAGGGCAACTCCACTTCCTTGGTCGGCACCGCCGAACAAGTCGCGCAGGCATTGCTGGACTACTACGACCTGGGCATCACCACCTTCCTGATACGCGGGTTCGACCCGCTCAACGACGCAATCGACTACGGCAAGCAGCTGATCCCACTGACCCGCCAGCTGGTCGCCGAGCGCGAACAAGCCAAACAGGTCGCCTAATCACACCACAAAACCCATGTGAGAGCTGATCAACTGTGGGAGCTGGCTTGCCTGCGATGGCGGTGTAACAGTCAAGATTGATGTTGACTGAGACAC
>NZ_VBVZ01000984.1 GCF_005863185.1 Pseudomonas edaphica | reverse complement strand
ATTCATCACTGACCCACCGCTATCGCAGGCAAGCCAGCTCCCACAGTTTGAATGGGGTTTGGTTTGAGATCAGCAAACACAAAAAAGGGCGGCACCCTCACAGGTGCCGCCCTTTTTGTCGTCGCCTGCCTTACAGCTTGGCAGTCAACAACGCCTCCAGCTTCTCCTGGTCCCGAGCAAACTGACGAATCCCCTCCGCCAGTTTCTCAGTCGCCATTGCGTCCTCGTTGGACTCCCAACGGAACTGCGCTTCAGTCAAATGCACCCGCGCTTCACCGGCATGGCCTGGCGACAGCTTACGCTCCAGCTTGCCTTCATCCGCCGCCAGCTTCTCCAGCAGGTCCGGGCTGATGGTCAGGCGATCACAGCCGGCCAGCTCTTCAATCTGGCTGAGGTTACGGAAGCTCGCACCCATCACTACAGTTTTATAGCCATTGGCCTTGTAGTAGTTGTAGATGCGCGTTACCGACACAACGCCTGGGTCTTCAGCGCCGGTGTAGTCGTTGCCGTTGGCCTTCTTGTACCAGTCATAGATACGGCCTACAAACGGCGAAATCAGGAACACACCGGCTTCGGCGCAGGCCACGGCCTGAGCAAACGAAAACAGCAGTGTCAGGTTGGTTTGAATGCCTTCTTTTTCCAGCTTCTCCGCTGCGCGGATGCCTTCCCAGGTGGAGGCGATCTTGATCAGCACGCGGTCACGGCCTACGCCGGCTTTGTCGTACAGGTCGATCAGACGGTGCGCACGCTTGAGAATCGCGGCTTCATCGAACGACAAACGCGCATCCACCTCGGTGGAAATACGCCCCGGCACGACTTTGAGAATCTCTTGACCTACCGCCACCGCAAAACGGTCGCTGGCCAGGCCGACGTCACCGTTGCAGTCCTTCACAGCCTCATCCAGCAGCGTGGCATAGCCTGGAATCGACGCCGCCTTGAGCAGCAGGGAAGGGTTAGTGGTGGCGTCTTGCGGCTTGAGCTTGGCGAGGGTGGAGAAATCGCCGGTATCGGCTACAACGGTGGTGAATTGCTTGAGTTGTTCCAGCTTGGAAGTCATAGGCGTGCTCTGTCCTGTGGGTCTGATGACATTACCCGAGCGCCGACAAGCGCTCAAGGGCGCAAATACATTCAGTCGTTTGCGAGGGCAACAACCTGAAAACAGCCGTTTGAATGCCCCGTCTTGGTGCTAAATAGGAGACCAAAACCCCCGACAGGTTCAACCCAAGTTCCCCCAACCCACGCGGCCCCGTGTGAGAGCTGGCTTCCTGTGGCGAGCAGCCTTGCTGTGGCGAGCAGGCTTGCCCTGCGTTGGGGTGC
>NZ_VBVZ01000983.1 GCF_005863185.1 Pseudomonas edaphica | reverse complement strand
CACAGATAGCTGAGCGAAGTACTGGCTCCAGCGCATAGCTTTGGCTCCTTGAATGATCTGTCATGGGCGCTATGCCCTGAATAAGACCGTCAGTATATGACGGATGTGTGGATTTAGGCAGTAACGAGGAATCGACATACGCAAAATGCACAAAATTCCTACAAACAGGTTAAGTGTCATCCGCTTGTCATGCAGCCCGGATAGCGTCGTAGCTATTTCAGGATAGTTATTTCAGGGAAGTCGAAATGCCTCACGCCGAAATTGCCATAGCCAGCGCCCCCACCTTGACTGCCGTGCTGTTTGGCCTGAGTGGCTGCCTGGTGGATTTCGGTTCCCAGGCCCGCACAGACTCGCCCTGCCCCGACTCCCAGGCCACGCCCGGCGCGCTGAAGATTCTGCGCAGCCTCAAGGACCAAGGCGTGCCCTGCGCCTGGCTGGATGAGCTGCCCGCCTCGGTGACCACACCCCTGTCGGCCGCATTGCCCGACTGGGTGAAGGCAACACCGCCCTCCTCCCTCCGCTGGCCGGCGCCACATGCCTGCTGGCAAGCCTTGATGGCACTGAATATCGAACGCCTCGAAGGCTGTGTGCTGGTCAGCGGCGAGCCGCGTTTGCTGCAATCGGGCCTGAATGCCGGGTTATGGACCATCGGCCTGGCGTCCTGCGGCTCGCTGTGCGGCCTGTCACCTGAGCAATGGCAGGCGTTGACCGAACAACAGCGCGAGCACAAGCGCGGCAAAGCCACGGTGGCGCTGTATGGGCTGGGCGTGCATTCGGTGATCGATCACCTTGGCGAGCTGGGCACCTGCCTGGCGGATATCAGCCTGCGCCAGCTTAAAGGCGAGAAGCCCTGATAGAGATCATGCACTCAAGGCGCCGGTGGATTAATCTACAGGTCAGCCCGTAGACCTTTCACGGCGTGCCGCGGTCTATGCCAGTGCCTATCGATAAAAGGAAGAACGTCATGCCTGACCGCATAAAGCTTGAAGAACAGGTCAACATCCTGCGCGGGCAGTTGGAACAGCAACCGCCGCTGTCTGAAGAAAAACGTGAAGCACTGGAAGCCTTGATTGCCAAGTTCGAATTACAACTCGAACTTGAACCGGCCACCCAAACGCCCAGTATTTCCGACGATGTGAATCAAGCAGCCATAGAGTTCGATGCCGAACACCCGGTCATTTCCGGGACATTGCGCAATATCATGATCACCTTGGGCAACATGGGGATCTAACCCGGCCCCAAGCCAAACACAGAACCAAAATGTGGGAGCTGGCTTGCCTGCGATAGCGGCCCATCAGTCATACATCGGGTGACTGATACACC
>NZ_VBVZ01000982.1 GCF_005863185.1 Pseudomonas edaphica | reverse complement strand
GCGAATGACCTGTAGGCTAAAGCGGATTGACTTTCTGTAAAAATGAATAATAGTGAGTAACTTGTTCAGTTTTGGAGAAAGGTATGGAGTTCAGTCAATTGCGCATCTTCCAGGCCGTGGCGGAAGAGGGCTCCATCACCCGCGCGGCTGAGCGCCTGCATCGCGTGCCCTCGAATCTGTCGACACGGCTCAAGCAAATGGAGGAGCAACTGGGCGTCGAGTTGTTCGTGCGCGAACGCCAGCGCTTGCAGCTTTCTCCCGCAGGCAAAGTGTTGCTGGACTACAGCACCCGACTGCTGGCGCTGCATGATGAAGCCCACGGCGCGGTGCAAGGAGGGCAGCCGGCGGGCGATTTTGTATTGGGCAGCATGTACAGCACGGCCGCAGTGCATTTGCCCAAACTGTTGGCGCGCTATCACAAGGCGTATCCGATGGTGAACCTCCAGGTGCAATCGGCACCCAGCGGCGAGTTGCTAGAGGGCTTGATCACCGGGCGTCTGGACGCGGCCTTTGTGGATGGCCCGATAACGATCGCGACGCTGGACGGCGTGCCGCTGTGCGAAGAGCGCCTGGTGATCATTTGCGAGGCGGATCACCCGCCCGTGCGTGGCCCCCAGGATGTCGCCGGCCGTTCAGTGTTCACCTTCCGACGCAGTTGCGCCTACCGTGCGCGCCTGGAAACCTGGTTTTCCCACGAGCGTGTGGCCATGGGCCGCGCCATCGAGATTGAGTCTTATCAAGGCATGCTCGCCTGCGTGATCGCCGGTTCAGGCGTGGCGTTGATGTCCGAATCAATGCTCGACAGCCTGCCAGGCAAGGACAGCGTGTCCGTTCATCCGTTGACCGGGCCTTTTGCCACTGCTACTACCTGGTTAATGTGGCGCAAGGGCATGCTCGGCGCTAACCTCAATGCATGGATCGATCTGCAACAAGAGGGCAAGGCCGATTTCCTGCAAGACGCGCGCGCGATTGCTTGAACGATCCGTCAGGATTCAGATCAATCCTGTAATAGTTCGTTGTGGTTTCGTTCAAGCATTACGTAAGACTTAGAGCTACTATCACTGTAGGAAAAGGCGACAGAACTCCCGCCTAGCCGCATTACCCTCAAAGGGGGCAACCATGAAAGAGAAAATTCAAAACTGGCTCCACGACCTCGGCGTTGCGCTGGGCCTGATTGAACCGCCACTGCAGCCGATACCGATTCGCACGGATGACGAGCAGCGTCGTCCGCGTCGCCGCTAAGCTCAGTTAGCAACAGGTTTTAGAATGTGGGAGCGGGCTTGCCCGCGATAACTGTGTGTCAGTAAACTTTAACTCGACTGATACAC
>NZ_VBVZ01000981.1 GCF_005863185.1 Pseudomonas edaphica | reverse complement strand
GAGCTGGCTTGCCTGCGATGGCGGTGGGTCAGTGACAGATTTTTCAACTGTTCCACCGCTATCGCAGGCAAGCCAGCTCCCACATCGACCGTGTCGACCCTGAAGGTTTTGCGCAAAACATTGACCCAGGGCGCTATTTGCCTGAATCAAATCGGTTAAAAGATCCCCTCCAGCAACTAGCAGCAATCACGCAAGTAACAACAACTTCCCGCGCCACACGAGAAACATTCGCTTAAATCCTGCGCAAACAATATTCATTATCATTTAGCCGATGAAAACTTCTTTACCGCTTAAACAAAACACATTTGATTAAATGCCCGCTAATCCCCGCCCCACAAGGGCTACAGCCCCAAGAAGGTGCACTATGTGCTTATTCCATCGAATAATTTCGCTATAGGAATTTTACTTGCCCGGTGTTTAGCCATAAAATCACCGCGATTGATTGCAGTGCGACATATCGTCACTGCATCGTTACTTTTTCGAGCTCAGAGACCTTTGCTCTCTGTTAAGGATTTCCAGCATGACCGAAGCGACAGGACTCATGGCCCACAACTGGGGCTTTGCCATTTTCCTCCTCGGTGTTGTCGGCCTTTGTGCCTTCATGCTCGGCGTCTCCAGCCTCCTCGGGTCAAAAGCCTGGGGCCGCAGCAAAAATGAACCGTTCGAGTCCGGCATGCTGCCTACAGGTGGCGCCCGCTTGCGGCTCTCAGCCAAATTCTATCTGGTCGCGATGCTGTTCGTGATCTTCGATATCGAAGCCCTCTTTCTCTTTGCCTGGTCTGTGTCCGTCCGCGAAAGCGGCTGGACCGGATTCGTCGAAGCCCTCGTTTTCATAGCAATTCTGTTGGCAGGCCTTGTCTACCTATTCCGAGTGGGCGCCCTTGACTGGGCTCCGGAAGCTCGTCGTAAGCGGCAAGCGAAGCTGAAACAATGAGGCTTTGGCGATGCAATACAATCTCACCAGGATCGACCCGGATGCTCCTAACGATCAGTACCCTATCGGCGAACGGGAAACCGTCTCCGATCCGTTAGAAGATCAAGTCCACAAAAACATCTACATGGGCAAACTCGAAGACGTGCTGAGTGGCGCGGTCAACTGGGGGCGTAAAAACTCCCTGTGGCCGTACAACTTCGGCCTTTCGTGCTGCTACGTGGAAATGACCACCGCCTTCACGGCGCCCCACGACATCGCGCGCTTTGGCGCCGAAGTTATCCGGGCATCACCGCGCCAGGCGGATTTCATGGTTATCGCCGGCACCTGCTTTATCAAAATGGCGCCGATCATTCAGCGTCTCTACGAGCAAATGGTCGAACCGAAGTGGGTTATCT
>NZ_VBVZ01000980.1 GCF_005863185.1 Pseudomonas edaphica | reverse complement strand
GGTGTGCAAAGACCCGCAGCTGAGCATCGAGCTGTTTTCGTCAGTGCTTTACCGGAATAAAGGCGCCTACCTTGTTGGTCGTATTTTTACCCGTGACGAGCAATGGCCCCTGGTGATTCCGTTGTTGCACCGCGAAGGGCGCGGCATCCAGATCGATGCGCTGATCACCGACGAAGCCGATGTGTCGATCATCTTCTCCTTCACGCGCTCCTACTTCATGGTCGATGTGCCGGTGCCGGCCGAGTTTATCGGCTTTCTCAAGCGCATCCTGCCTGGCAAGCATATTGCCGAGCTGTACACCTCGATCGGTTTCTACAAGCACGGCAAGTCGGAGTTCTACCGCGCGTTGATCAACCACCTGGCGACCACCGATGATCAATTCATCATGGCGCCCGGCGTGCGCGGCATGGTTATGAGTGTGTTTACGCTGCCGGGTTTTAACACCGTGTTCAAGATCATCAAGGACCGTTTTTCGCCGTCGAAGAACGTCAACCGCGCCACGGTGATCGAGAAGTACCGGCTGGTCAAAAGTGTTGACCGTGTGGGGCGCATGGCCGACACCCAGGAGTTCGCCGATTTCCGCTTTCCCTTGAGCAAATTCGAGCCCGAATGCCTGGCCGAACTGCTGGAAGTCGCCGCCGGCACGGTGCAAGTGGAGGGCGATACGGTACTGATTCGCCACTGCTGGACCGAGCGGCGCATGACCCCGCTCAACCTCTACCTGGACAACGCCAACCCCGCCCAGGTGCGCGAAGCCCTGGAAGACTATGGCTTGGCGATCAAGCAACTGGCGGCGGCGAACATCTTCCCCGGCGACATGCTGCTGAAGAACTTCGGCGTTACCCGCCACGGTCGTGTGGTGTTCTATGACTACGATGAAATTTGTTTTCTCACCGAGGCCAATTTCCGCCACATCCCCGCACCGCGTACGCCTGAAGATGAAATGGCCTCGGAGCCCTGGTACTCCATCGGCCCGCTGGACGTGTTCCCGGAAGAGTTCCCGCCGTTCCTGTTCGCCGACGCCGGCCAGCGCAAGCTGTTCGACGAGTTGCATGGCGAGTTGTACAACGCCGACTACTGGAAAGGCCTGCAGGAAGCGATTCGCGCCGGCAAGGTGATTGATGTGTTTCCGTATCGGCGCAAAGACCCGCTGTAAACGCATATACCGTTTGGGAGGAGGCTTGCTCCAATTTAACAACGTCTGTGCGAATTGGGCTGTTGTGGCGAGCAGGCTTGCCCTGCGTTGGGCTGCGCAGCGGCCCCAAAAACAGACTCAGAGTTCTTTCAGGAGTATCTCGGTGTCTACAATGGGGCTGCTGCGCAGCCCAACGC
>NZ_VBVZ01000097.1 GCF_005863185.1 Pseudomonas edaphica | reverse complement strand
GGTCAAGGGCGACGATGAAGTGGCCGAAGTGAACCTGCTGCCCCAAGACGGCAAGCGCTATGAGCAAGGCAATATCGTCATCCTGATCTTCCCACAGGCTGCGCAATGATCACCTTGCTTCTCCTGTTGAGCGCCTGTCTGCTCACCTGCATGGGCCAGGTTTCGCAAAAGTTTGCGGTAGAAAGCTGGCGTGACCAGCCCGACGGTTGGGCGCCGAAACTGCGCTCGCCGTGGCTGTGGTCGGCGCTGGTGTGCCTGGGCCTTGGCCTGCTGGTATGGCTGCTGGTGTTGCAGCGCCTGGAAGTGGGCATCGCCTACCCCATGCTCAGCCTCAATTTTGTGCTGGTGACACTGATGGCGCGGTTTGTCTTCCATGAGCAGATCGATGGCCGTCATTGGCTGGGTGTCGCGCTGGTGATTGGCGGCGTTGTGCTGCTAGGGCGTCACGTATGAGCCGCACACAAGGGTTTGCCCTGGCCTTGGGCAGTGTTGGCCTGGTCAGTGCTGCTCAATTGGGCATGCGCTGGAGCATGACGCGCCTGCCGTTGCCCACTGAGTGGCTCAATGCGTTTAACAGTCAATCGATTGATCTTGGCGCCCTGGGCGTGGTGATCCTGGCGATCATCGCCTATGCGCTGTCGATGCTGTGCTGGCTCGGCGCGCTCAAGCACTTGCCCCTGGGCCGCGCCTATTCGCTGCTAAGCATCAGCTACGCGCTGGTGTACCTGCTGGCGGCCAGCCTGCCGGTGTTCAACGAACATTTTTCGCTTTCAAAAACCCTGGGGGTGGCCTTGGTCATTCTCGGTGTTCTGGTTATTAACTCTCGTCGTGCTAGCGTTGCAAGCCCCAGGAATGCCCCATGAAAATCAGTGTATTTGGTAGCGGTTACGTCGGTCTGGTACAGGCCACCGTATTGGCCGAAGTCGGTCACGATGTGATCTGCATGGACGTGGACAAGAGCAAAGTCGAGTCGCTGCAAAAAGGCCACGTGACCATCTTCGAGCCGGGCCTGGCGGCCATGGTCAAGGAAAACCTGGAAAGCGGGCGCCTGCACTTTACCTATGATGAAAAACTCGCCGTAGAACACGGTGAGGTGCTGTTTATCGCCGTGGGCACGCCGTCGGACGAAGACGGCTCGGCCGACCTCAAGTACGTGCTTTCGGTGGGCGATGCCGTATCCCGCCATCGCGTGGAACCGGTGATCCTGGTGGAAAAATCCACCGTGCCGGTCGGTACGGGCGACACCCTGCGTGCCCATATCGAAAAAAACCTGCACATTGCCGGTCGCCACCTGGAGTTCGATATCGTCTCCAACCCCGAATTCCTCAAGGAAGGCTCGGCCGTTGCCGACTGCCGCCGCCCGGACCGCATCATCATCGGCTGTGAACGCGAAGAAGTGCGCGAAGTGATGCGTGATTTGTACGCGCCGTTCAACCGCAACCATGACCGCATCATCTTCATGGACCTGCGCAGCGCCGAACTGACCAAGTACGCCGCCAACTGCATGCTGGCCACCAAGATCAGCTTCATCAACCAGATCGCCGAGTTGGCCGAACACTTGGGCGCCGACATCGAAGCCGTGCGTTTGGGCATTGGCGCCGACTCACGCATCGGCTACCACTTCATCTACCCGGGCTGCGGCTACGGCGGTTCGTGCTTCCCCAAAGACATGCGCGCCCTGATCCACAGCGCCAAGGAAGCCAACTGCTCCAGCGACCTGCTCGAAGCGGTCGAAGCGATCAACCAGCGCCAGAAGAGCAAGCTGTTCGAGCGTATCAATGCGTATTTCAAAGGCGAACTGCAAGGCAAGACCTTCGCCTTGTGGGGCCTGGCCTTCAAGCCCAACACCGATGACATGCGCGATGCCCCAAGCCGCGTGCTGATGGAAGCCCTGTGGGCGGCCGGCGCCAATGTCCGTGCGTTCGACCCCGAAGCCATGCAGGAAACCCAGCGCATCTACGGTGACGAGTCGCGTCTGACCCTGCTGGGCACGCCGGAATCAGCCTTGAGCGGCGCCGATGCGTTGATCGTGTGCACCGAGTGGCAGCAATTCAAGGCGCCGGATTTCGAACTGATCCACGCCCGCCTGAAAAACCCGGTGATCTTCGACGGTCGCAACCTGTACGACGGCGAGCGCCTGGCGCGCAAGGGCTTCAAATATTTCCCGATGGGCCGTGGCGACTCCTGCGAGCTGCCGATTCCACAGCAAAACTGGGTAGCGCCAGCCAAGGAAGACTAAAGACGTGAACAAAGCTCAATCGCCGCTGCTTACAGCAACGATCCGCAATCAGTCGCTGGGGCTCGGGCTCCTGGCGCTGGTGCTGTTTATTGTCGGCAACTGGCACCAGGCAATCATCGGCTTTGACTCGCGCTTCGTGGTGTTTGCCCAGGAAATGCTGCGCCATGGACCGAGTTTTTTCCCCACCACCTATGGCCAGCCTTACGCGGACTACCTGGCGACCTCGACCCTGCTGACCTGGCTGTTGTCCCTGCCGTTTGGCGAGGTCAGCAGCCTCACCGCGTGGTTGCCCACCTCCATCGCCTCGGCGGTGATCGTGGTGCTGGTGTATCGCCTTACGGCGCCCTACTCCACGCGCTGGGGCTTGCTCAGCATCGCGATGCTGCTGCTCAGCAGCACCTTCATCAGCGAAACCCGCGCGGTGTCGCTGGACCAGATGCTCGCGGCCATCGCCTTGACCGTGTTCTATCTGGGCTATGCCCATGACCACTTCGGGGCAGCCAAACGCTTGCATTGGCTGTTTTTGCTGCTGATCCTGGGCTTTGCGGTGCGTGGGCCAATCGGCCTGGTGATCCCCACTGGCGTGCTGTGCAGCTATTACCTGATCAACCGCCAATGGCGCCAACTGTTCACCTTCGGCTTTATCGCGCTGGCAGTGCTGGCGGCGTGTGTCGGCCTGTTGTTGCTGCTGGCCAAGCTCAGTGGTGGCGAAGACTTCATGCAGGACGTGATCCGCATGCAGTTCCTGGGGCGTATGGACGGCACCGAAGGTTCCAGCGGGGTTTTGTATTACTTCACCAGTTCCATGGGCAACTACGCGCTGGCTTATCCGCTGGCGTTGCTGGTGCTCCTGGCAATCGCCATCGGCGGTCGTCGGTCACCCGACCCGGCACTGAAACTGGTGCTGTATTGCGCGGCGGCAGGTTTGCTGGTGATGCTCGGCCTGTCGGTCCCTCAGGCGAAGAAGGCACGTTACATCCTGCCGATGCTGCCCATGGCGGCGATCATTGCGGCCTACCCGTTCCAGGTCACCCAGGGGCGGCTGTTCGCCTGGCTGCGCGGCTTGATGCTGGGCATCTGGACGCTGCTGTCAGCGCTGCTGGTGATCGGGCTGGTGGTGGCGCGCAAGCGTTACCCGGCACAGCTGGACAACCTGGGCGTGGTCTTCGGCGTGCTTGGCGTGCTGCAAATAGTGTCGCTGCTGTCACTGCTCAAGGCGCGTCTACGCCCGCTGGGGTCGGCACTCGCGGCGGTGCTGGCGCTCTGGTCGACCTACATTGTGGTGGTCGAGCCATTGGAGCGTACGCTTTACGACACCCGCACATTCAGCCTTGGCGTCAAAGAACAGATCATGCAGCAACCGGCCCCCGTGGTGCTGCATGGCTTGGGCAAAGATGCAAAAGCCATCAAGTTCATGGTCAACTTCAACTGCGATAAGGTGCCGCTGTTTACCCAGTCGGCTGCAGACCTGGCGCCACTGCAAGGTCCGGCATGGCTGGTAATGAGCACGAAAGACTTCGAAAATCTGCAGGATCCGCGCTTGCGTTCGATCACCCCGACACTCACCGGGGAGTTCGACAAAGACCCGTATGTGTTGCTCCATCTAGAGAAAGTCAGCGCGCCGTAATTACGCTGACAGTGGTCTGACGGAAACAGCGCCCACTCCTTCAAGAGTGGGCGTTTTTCGTTATGACTGCCCGGAAAGCCCCTACATGGCTATGCGTAAACGCTGGCGCACTTTGCCTTCCGATGCCCGGAACCCAAATGTAGACTCCTTTGTCATGTGCGTTAACTATCTACTACCGGGCGCCGTCAGCCTTCCACGCACACAGACCTGGGCAATGCCGTGCCAGAAGACCTGTTGCTTATCCCTGCGCCGAGGCTGGATCGATTGATGGCATTGCGCGATGCCTTGGTGGCATTGAAGGGGCCTTTGGCCGACGACCCTGCCTTGCGGGAGAACCTGCAAAGGCAGCTGTTCAACGAAGAGGCTGATAGCCGCGTGCTCGGACGCATCAGCACGCCGCTGCCGCAACCGACGCATCGCATCACCTATGACGAGGGACACTAACTGCATTATTTTTGCATTTAACCCTCATTAATATGCATTGGCGCCATAGCATCAAGCTCGGCACACTGCACAGGTTCCTCCCCCAAATGTTGGAACGTTCAAAGGGCTTATCCGGGCAACCAGGCGAGCCTTTTTTTTCGTCTGCTGCTTTATGGATCGTGTCGATGCTCGCTCGCTGGTTACCCGCTGCAATCAATACCCGCCCCGCCGAATGGAGCCGCGCCGCCATTGGCATGGCCTTGGGCACGCTATTGAGTGTCTGGGTGTGTGCCCAGGTATTCGGTATGGAAGTCGCCTTGCACCTGCTCGGCCCGCTGGGGGCATCGGCGGTTTTGCTGTTTGCCGTGTCCTCCGGTGCGTTGGCACAGCCCTGGTCGATTATCGGCAGCTACTTGTGCGCTGCCGTTGTGGCTCTGCTGGTGGCGCGGGTGCTTGGCCGCACGCTGGGCAGCGCATGCCTGGCTGCGGGCACGACCGTCGTGTTGATTTGCTGGCTGCGCTGCCTGCACCCGCCCGCCGGTGGCTTGGCCATGACGCTGGTGCTCGCCGATCCGGCCTCTATCGCCCTGGGTTGGCAGGAAGTGGGGCCGGTGATGCTCGGGGCTGGCGCGCTGCTGGCCGGTGCGCTGGCCTATAACAACGTGACACGCACGCGTTACCCCAAAGGCGCGATCGAATCGCCCGCCGTGGTCCTGGGCAGCACAGCGCCGGTGACAGATGCCGCCATCACGGCAGCCGATCTGAAACTGGCCCTGGCCGAGATGGAGCGGTTCTTTGATGTGGAGCCGACGGAGTTGGAGCAACTGATACACGCGGCTGAAGGGCATGCCCGGCGCCGCAGCATCGGTGAAGTGCTGGGTGGCCGCAGCGCTGCATAAATGCAAAAACGACCTGCATGATTCCGGGTTGTACTGGGCAAATTTGCACTGGTACGATCGCGAGATAGTTCGTGCGCGAACATCTTGATAAAGAACAATAAAAGCAGGGAGTTAGTGATGACTGCTCAGGTTTCATCCGAAGCAAGCCACACCAGGATTCTTCAGGGCGAGGTGCTGGCCGAAGTCCGTAACCATATTGGCCACCTCACCCTCAACCGCCCCGCTGGCTTGAATGCCATCACTCTGGAGATGGTCCGCAGCCTGACCACACAACTGCTGGCTTGGGAGAGCGATCCGCAGGTGTATGCCGTGGTCCTGCGCGGTGCCGGTGAAAAAGCGTTCTGCGCCGGTGGCGACATTCGCTCTCTCTACGACAGCTTCAAGCAGGGCGACAGCCTGCACCAGGACTTCTTCGTCGAGGAATACGCCCTCGACCTGGCAATTCACCATTACCACAAGCCCGTGCTGGCCCTGATGGACGGCTTTGTCCTCGGCGGTGGCATGGGCCTGGTGCAAGGCGCCGACTTGCGTGTGGTGACCGAGCGCAGCCGCCTGGCGATGCCGGAAGTGGCCATTGGTTATTTCCCGGACGTAGGTGGCAGCTATTTCCTCTCGCGCATCCCTGGCGAGCTGGGGGTTTACCTTGGGGTCACCGGCGTGCAGATTCGCGCCGCCGATGCGCTGTACTGCGGGCTGGCGGACTGGTGTATCGACAGCGCGAAACTCGCCGAACTCGATCAGAAGCTCGACCACCTGCAATGGCAGGATTCGCCGCTCAAGGACCTTCAGGGCGTATTGGCAAAACTTGCGGTACAACAATTGCCCGATGCCCCGCTGGCCGCGCTGCGCCCGGTGATCGACCACTTCTTTGCGTTGCCGGATGTGCCGAGCATGGTCGAGCAACTGCAGCAAGTCACTGTCGCCGACAGCCACGAATGGGCGCTCAGCACCGCCGCCCTGATGCAGACCCGCTCGCCGCTGGCAATGGCCGTTACCCTGCAGATGCTGCGCCGTGGCCGGCGCTTGTCGCTGGAGCAGTGCTTCGCATTGGAATTGCACCTGGATCGCCAGTGGTTCGAACGCGGCGACCTGATCGAAGGCGTTCGCGCGTTGATTATCGACAAAGATAAAACCCCGCACTGGAGCCCCGCGACGATCCATGAGTTGGACGCCAGCCATGTCGAGAGCTTCTTCAGCGACTTCAAGCAGAGTGGGAAATAAGCCATGCAAGATATTGAATATACTGAAGAACAAGTGATGATTCGCGACATGGCGCGCGACTTTGCCCGTGGCGAAATCGCCCCGCATGCGCAAGCCTGGGAAAAAGCCGGCTGGATCGATGACGCCCTGGTCGCGAAGATGGGCGAACTCGGCTTGCTGGGCATGGTGGTGCCGGAAGAATGGGGCGGCACCTATGTCGACTACGTGGCGTATGCCCTGGCCGTCGAGGAGATTTCCGCCGGTGATGGCGCCACCGGCGCACTCATGAGTATCCATAATTCAGTCGGTTGCGGGCCAATCCTCAACTACGGCACCGATGCGCAGAAACACACCTGGCTGGCTGACCTGGCCAGCGGCCAGGCCATTGGTTGCTTCTGCCTCACCGAGCCTCAGGCCGGTTCCGAAGCCCATAACCTGCGCACCCGCGCCGAACTGCGCGACGGCCAGTGGGTGATCACCGGTGCCAAGCAGTTCGTCAGCAATGGCAAGCGCGCCAAGTTGGCCATTGTGTTTGCGGTGACGGACCCGGAACTGGGCAAGAAAGGTATTTCTGCCTTCCTGGTGCCCACTGACACACCAGGCTTTGTGGTCGACCGTACCGAACACAAGATGGGCATTCGTGCCTCGGACACCTGCGCCGTCACGCTGAACCAGTGCACAGTACCCGAAGCCAACCTGTTGGGTGAACGCGGCAAGGGCCTGGCCATCGCCCTGTCCAACCTCGAGGGTGGACGCATCGGCATTGCCGCCCAAGCGTTGGGCATCGCCCGTGCAGCCTTTGAGGCGGCGCTGGCGTATGCGCGTGATCGGGTGCAATTCAACAAGGCGATTATCGAGCACCAAAGCATTGCCAACCTGCTGGCCGACATGCAGACCCAGCTCAATGCCGCCCGCCTGCTGATCCTGCACGCCGCACGTCTGCGCAGCGCCGGCAAGCCGTGCCTGTCGGAAGCCTCCCAGGCCAAGCTGTTTGCTTCGGAGATGGCCGAAAAGGTCTGCTCCTCGGCGATGCAGGTCCATGGCGGGTATGGGTATCTTGAGGACTACCCGGTGGAGCGCTACTACCGGGATGCACGGATTACGCAGATTTACGAAGGCACCAGCGAGATTCAGCGGATGGTGATTGCCAGAGAGCTGAAGAACTACCAGCTCTGACTGCCAGTTGCTCGTTCCCACGCTCTGCGTGGGAATGCATCCGGTGACGCTCTGCGTCACGCCTCAAGCGCTGACGCAGAGCGTCAAGGGCGGCATTCCCACGCAGAGCGTGGGAACGAGCATTCATTGAGCATCAAAGCATCGCCAACCTGCTGGCCGACATGCAGACCCAGCTCAATGCCGCCCGCCTGCTGATCCTGCACGCCGCACGCCTGCGCAGCGCCGGCAAGCCGTGCCTGTCGGAAGCCTCCCAGGCCAAGCTGTTTGCTTCGGAGATGGCCAAAAAGGTCTGCTCCTCGGCGATGCAGGTCCATGGCGGGTATGGGTATCTTGAGGACTATCCGGTGGAGCGCTACTACCGGGATGCGAGGATTACGCAGATATACGAAGGCACCAGCGAGATTCAGCGGATGGTGATTGCCAGGGAGCTGAAGAACTACCAGCTTTAAAAGCCACACAAGACCAATGTGGGAGCTGGCTTGTCGAATCGTCGCACCGCTGCGATAGCATCACCTCGGTCTAACCGATAAACCGAGGTGTCTGCATCGCAGGCAAGCCAGCTCCCACCTTATGATCTTCAGTGTTTACGGCCGGGTTACTGGTCCTTGAACTCAGGCGCGCGCTTGGCCACAAACGCCGCCATGCCTTCCTTCTGGTCCTGTGTGGCAAACGCGGCATGGAACACCCGCCGCTCAAAGCGCACGCCTTCAGACAGGCTCACCTCAAACGCACGGTTCACGCTTTCCTTGACCATCATGCTGATCGGCACGGACTTGCCGGCAATCAAGGTCGCGGTTTTCAACGCTTCTTCAAGCAGGTCATCGGCCGGCACAATGCGCGCCACAATCCCGCAGCGCTCAGCTTCAACGGCATCAATAAAGCGCCCGGTCAGGCACATTTCCATGGCCTTGGCCTTGCCCACGGCGCGGGTCAGCCGTTGGGTGCCGCCCATGCCCGGCAGTACGCCGAGGTTGATTTCCGGCTGGCCGAACCTGGCGCCGTCACCGGCCAGGATAAAGTCGCACATCAAGGCCAGTTCACAGCCGCCGCCCAGGGCGAAACCGTTGACCGCAGCAATGATCGGCTTGCGGCGGTTGGCGACGCGGTCGCTGTCGCTGAACAGGTCGTCGAGGTAGATCTGCGGGTAGGTCAGCTCGGCCATCTCTTTGATGTCGGCGCCGGCGGCGAAGGCTTTTTTCGAGCCGGTCAGCACGATGCAGCCGATCTGCGGGTCGGCTTCCAGGCCGTCCAGTGCCTGGTTCAACTCGCTGACCAACTGGGCGTTCAAGGCGTTCAGGGCTTGCGGGCGATTGAGGGTAATCAGCCCGACGCGGCCCTGGACTTCGAGCAAAAGGGTTTCGTAACTCATGTATCGGCTCCTTAAAGGTTGCGTGAGATGACCATGCGCTGAATATCGCTGGTGCCTTCGTAAATCTGGCAGACCCGCACATCGCGGTAGATCCGCTCCAATGGGAAGTCGCTCAGGTAACCGTAACCGCCCAGGGTTTGCAAGGCGGCCGAGCAGACTTTTTCGGCCATTTCCGAAGCAAACAGCTTGGCCATCGACGCCTCGACCAAGGCCGGCTTGCCGCTGTCACGCAGGGCTGCGGCGTAATGCACCATCTGCCTGGCCACCGCGATTTGCGTGGCCATGTCGGCCAGACGGAAGGCCACCGCCTGGTGTTCGATCAGCGCCTTGCCGAAGCTTTCGCGCTCACGGGCATAGTCACGCGCGGCTTCGAAGGCGGCGCGGGCCATGCCCACCGATTGCGAGGCGATGCCGACGCGGCCGCCTTCGAGGTTGGCCAGGGCGATCCTGTAGCCTTCGCCCTCTTCGCCCAAACGGTTGGCGACTGGCACTTTTACGTCTTCGAAGAGGATCTGGCAGGTGTCGGACGCATGTTGGCCGAGTTTGTCTTCAACCCGCGCCACCGTGTAGCCCGGCGAGTCGGTCGGCACGATAAACGCGCTGATCCCACGCTTGCCTGCGGCCGGGTCGGTGACGGCAAACACAATCACGATCCCGGCGTTCTGCCCGGAGGTAATGAACTGTTTGCAGCCATTGAGCACGTAATGGTCGCCCTCAAGGCGTGCGCGGGTTTTCAGGCTGCTGGCATCGGAGCCTGCCTGCGGCTCGGTCAGCGCAAAGGCACCGAGCATGGCGCCACTGGCCAGCGGCGTGAGGAACTGCTGTTTCTGCTGCTCGTTACCGAATTTGAGGATCGGCACGCAACCCACCGAGTTGTGCACACTCATGATGGTCGAGCACGCGCCATCGCCGGCGGCAATTTCTTCCAGGGCCATGGCGTAGGCCAGGTAGCCCGTGTCGCAACCACCCCACTGCTCCGGTACCAGCATGCCGAAAAAGCCCAGCTCGGCCATTTCGCCAATGGCTTCCTTGGGGAAACGGTGCTCGCGGTCCCACTCGGCGGCGAAGGGTTTCAGGCGTTCCTGGGCAAATTGCCGGGCCGCTTCGCTGATTTGCAGTTGTTCGTCATTGGGCAGCATGTTGAGTCCTTAATACAGGCATTCGACGGCCATGGCCGTGGCTTCACCGCCGCCGATACAAATGGCGGCAACCCCGCGCTTGAGGCCTTTCTGGCGCAGGGCCGAGAGCAACGTCACCAGGATGCGCGCACCGGAAGCACCAATCGGATGCCCCAGGGCACAGGCGCCGCCGTGAATATTGACCTTGCTGTGGGGGATTTCCAGCTTGCTCATGGTCACCAGGCTGACCACCGCGAAAGCTTCGTTGATTTCAAACAGGTCAACGTCGCCCAGGTTCCAGCCGGTCTTGCTCATGAGCTTGCGAATCGCACCCACGGGCGCCACCGGGAACAGCCCCGGCTCATCGGCAAAGGCCGCATGCCCGTGGATCACCGCCAAGGGCTTGAGGCCACGCTGTTGCGCCTCGGACTGGCGCATCAACAGCAACGCCGCCGCACCATCGGAAATCGAGCTGGAGTTGGCCGCCGTCACCGTGCCGCCCTCGCGGAACGCCGGTTTCAGGCTGGCGATCTTGTCCAGCTTGGCCTTGGGCGGTTGCTCGTCATGCAGGATGGTCTTTTGCTCTTTGCCAACGGTGACCTGCACCGGGACGATCTCAGCAGCAAAGCTGCCATGGGTGATGGCCTCTTGCGCGCGGGTCAGCGAGGCAATGGCGAAGGCGTCCTGGGCTTCACGGGTGAAGCCATTGTGCTCGGCGCAGTCTTCGGCAAAGGTGCCCATCAGGCGGCCCTTGTCGTAGGCGTCTTCGAGGCCGTCGAGGAACATATGGTCAAGCACCTTGCCGTGGCCCATGCGGTAGCCGCTGCGCGCGCGGTCGAGCAGGTACGGCGCGTTGGACATGCTTTCCATGCCGCCGGCGACCACCACGTCGACACTGCCGGCCAGCAGCGAGTCGTGGGCGAGGATGGTCGCTTCCATGCCCGAGCCGCACATCTTGTTCAAGGTGGTGCAGCGCGTGGCCTTGTCCAGTCCGGCGCCCAGCGCCGCTTGACGCGCAGGCGCCTGGCCCAGGCCCGCGGGCAACACGCAGCCGAACAGCACTTCGTCCACGGCATCCGGGGCAATCCCGGCGCGTTCGACGGCGGCGCGGATCGCGGCAGCGCCCAGTTGCGGCGCGGTCAGGCCCTTGAGGTCGCCCTGGAAGCCGCCCATGGGTGTGCGCACGGCGCTGACAATAACAATCGGATCGTTCATGGGGTGTTCTCCTTACTTGGCTGCCATACGCAAGGCGCCGTCGAGACGGATCACCTCGCCATTGAGCATGCTGTTTTCAATGATGTGGCGTACCAGCGCGGCGTACTCGGACGGTTTGCCCAGGCGTGGCGGGAATGGCACACCCGCGGCCAGGGAATCGCGCACTTCGGGGGTCATGCCGGCCATCATCGGCGTTTCGAAAATGCCCGGGGCAATAGTCATCACGCGGATGCCAAAGCGCGCCAGTTCGCGGGCAGCGGGCAAGGTCAGGCTGGCGATGGCGCCTTTGGAGGCGGCATACGCCGCCTGGCCTATCTGCCCGTCAAAGGCGGCTACCGACGCGGTGTTGATGATCACGCCGCGCTCACCGTCGGCGTTCGCCGCGGTTTCAGCGATGGCGGCAGCCGCCAGGCGCAACAGGTTGAAGCTGCCGATCAGGTTGACGTTGATCACCTGGGCAAAGCTGGCCAAGGCGTGTGGGCCATTTTTGCCGAGGATTTTTTCGCCGCGTACCACCCCGGCGCAGTTCACCAGGCCGTGCAGGCCGCCAAAGGCTGCAACGGCGGCGTGTACGGCCGCTTCGGCGGCGGCTTCCTGGCTGATATCGGCCACAGCGCTGCGGGCGTTATCGCCCAGTTGCTTGGCTTTGGCCGCCACAGCGTCGGCGTTCAGGTCGACCAGCATCACCTTGGCACCAGCGGCAATCAACATCTCAGCGGTGGCCGCGCCGAGGCCCGAAGCACCGCCGCTGACCAGGAATACCTTGTTTTCAATCTGCATCATTGTTTCCTTAAAAGTGGATCAGGCGATGGCCTGTGCCTTCGCAATTTCCTGATTACGCAAAATAAAACGTTGCAGCTTGCCGCTCGGGGTCTTGGGCAAGTCGCTGACAAATTCGATTTCCCGTGGGTAGGCGTGGGCCGCCAAACGCTTGCGCACGTGCAGACGCAGCTCCTCGGCCAGCTCGGGCGTAGCGCGGTACTGTTCGTTGATCACCACAAAGGCTTTGACCAGCTCGGTGCGCTCCGGGCAGGGTTTGCCGACCACAGCGGCTTCGATCACGGCCGGGTGCTCGACCAGTGCGCTTTCGACATCGAATGGCCCTACGCGGTAGCCGGATGTGGTGATCACATCGTCACTGCGCCCGACAAAGCTGATGCTGCCGTCCGGGTTGAGCTCCACGGTGTCGCCACTGAGGTAGTACTTGCCGACAAACGCCTTGGTCTTTACGCCGTCGTAGCCGGCGAACCAGCACATCGGCGACTGTTCACGGTCGATGGCGAGAATACCGGGCTGGCCTGCCGGCAATTCCTGGTTCTGATCATCGAGCACCACAATGCGGTGGCCCGGTGAGGCAAAGCCCGCAGAGCCGACATGCACGGGGTGTACCAGGCCGTGGTGGTTGCACAGCACCATGCCCAGTTCGGTCTGGCCGTAATGGTCATGAATGGTCACGCCCAGGTTGTCGGCAAACCAGCGGATCACTTCCGGGTTCAGCGGCTCGCCGGCGCTGCTGACGATACGCAGCTTGCCCTTGATAGCGCGCGCGAACTGTTCGCCACCAGCAATCAGCAGGCGGTAAGCGGTGGGCGAACCGGTGAGGTTGGTAATCCCATATTTATTGATTACCCGGCAGGTGCTTTCCAGGGTGAACGGCCCATCGTAGAACGTAATCGGGTGGCCCATGGACAACGGCCCGGTCACGCCAAAATAGATGCCATAGGCCCAGCCCGGGTCGGCGACATTCCAAAACGCGTCTTCGGGACGCAAATCCACCGCGTCGCGGGTGTAGCTCTGGAAGGCGACAATGGCCTTGAGCGGCACCGACAGGGCTTTTGACGGGCCGGTGGTGCCCGAGGTGAACATCAGCAGGAACGGGGCTTCTGCGCCCAGCAGCACCGGTTCGCAGGTATTCGAATAGTTCGGCAGTTCAGCCCAGAAGCTGTAGTCGCCGCGCACGATGCCTTCGCCCTTGTCCCCGGCCACCGTGACGATGGTCGGGCAGCCTTCGACTACAGCCAGCTTGGGGCGGTTGACCGCATCCGTGACCACCAGTACGGCGCCGGAGCTGTTCAGCCGATGCTCGATGGCCTTGGGTCCGAAGGCGGTAAACAGCGGCTGATACACCGCGCCGATACGCCAGGTGGCGAACACCACCACCAATAACTCTGCCGTGCGTGGCAGCAGCCCCGCCACCTTGTCACCCTGTTGCACGCCTTGGGCCAGGAGGAAATTGGCAAAGCGCGCCGCCTGGTCCTGCAATTGGGTGAAGGTCACACTGGCGCTGCGCCCATCCTTACCTTCCCAAAACAACGCAATGCGCCCCGGCAGCGCGTGGCGATCGCAACACTCCACACAGGCATTCAGGGCTTGCAGGTTGCCGGACAGGGCGGCGTTGACGGTGTGCTGGTAGTCGAAGGCAGTGGTGGCAGCCAAATACTCACGCATGGTTCCAAATCCTTGTGTGTTTTTATTTTCAGGACATTTTTCACGACGAGAATCGCTGAAATAGTCGCTCTAGAGCGCTTTGGCGGCAATGGTCAAAGCCTTCAACTTGGCTGACTGGTTTGGCCAATCATTGATCCGGCTTATCAGCCGGTCAGCCGCAGTGATTGGACGCTCTGGGCGCAAACTCCTAATCTCCAGGCCTGCGCCGCCAAAGAAGCCGTGTCCCGATGATCGTTCGCCCCAAACCCAACCTCATGGGTATCCTGTTTTCCCTTAAAGGTTCGATTGCCAAGCGCATTGCCTTGCGCAGCCTGATGGTCACGTTGCTGGCGTCAGTGATCGTGCTGGTGGAGACCCTGCACCCGGCCTACTTCTCCAAGGTCAATGCCACGCCGTTCACCTTGCTCGGGTTGTCGTTGTCGATCTTCATGAGCTTTCGCAACAACGCCTGCTACGACCGTTGGTGGGAAGGCCGCAAGCAACTGGGGCAGATGATCATTGAGGTGCGCTCGCTGATTCGCGAAACCCAAGTGCTGGGCAACTCACCCGAGCGCGCCAGCCTGCTGCGTGGGGTGTGCGGGTTTGCCCACGGCCTGGTCGCGCACCTGCGCCGTGAAGACGAGGCCCGCGTTATCACACCCTGGATAACTGTTGACCGGGCGCATCCCAATCTCCCCGACAACGTGCTGCAACAACTGGGCGCGCGCTTTTCGCGGCTGGCCGAACAGGGTGTGATCAGTGAATGGCGCTACACCCAGCTGGAAACCCGGCTGGTCAGCCTCAGCCTGGTGCAGGCCGCCTGCGAGCGGATCAAGAGCACGCCACTGCCCTTCCCTTACACGCTGCTATTG
>NZ_VBVZ01000979.1 GCF_005863185.1 Pseudomonas edaphica | reverse complement strand
CGCCGTCGATCCAGGCCACGCCGGCCTTGATCAGCTCGCGGGCCTTGGCTTCGCCCATGTAATTTTCCCGGGCAATCCGAAGTGCTGGGTACTTGGCGCCGAAGTACAGCCAGATGAAATTGCCCATCTGCGCATCACGCGCGGCTAGCTTGGCGACCGCCCGATCCACCACCAGGGCCACGTCGTCCGTGACGCAATAGTTCTTGATGCCGCCCTCTGTGACGTTGTTGTCGCGGATCAGCGCATAGAGCGGTGACACGTACCGAGGCACGCCCATCCCATCCATCCGCCACCAGCCCCATTGCTCCAGCAGGTATTCCGTATCCCCCAGGGGCTTGTCGAGATATGTGCGCTTCTTCATGCGGCTTTCCTCGGATCTGGGTCACTCAGGCCAAACAGGTCACGCAGCAACGTGTTGGCGGTCTTGTTCTTGGCGTTGCCCTCGATCAGCCATCGTTGGCCATAATCGTGGAACGGGATCTGCGAGCGGCTAGCGTGCCAACTGGCGACGATGTCCAACAGGTAGGCAAGGGCCGTGGGGCCACCAACCTTCACCTTTGCCAACTCCTCGCCGGCGATCTTGAGGAATTTGCACTCAAGCGCGTTCATGCTCTTGCGCGGCAACGCGGCGGTAACGTTATTCATGGTTTTTGCTCCCCCTGAATTTGCTGGCAAAGCTTCGCCCCATCTCGACCTCCTCGTTACTCGGTGGCCGGCCTTCAAAGTCAACAAAACGGACGTACTTGCCCTGTTGCTGTACCAGGCAGGAACCAATGCGGGCATGACGAACCTTGCCCACGATTAACTCGGTGACCCCGTTCTGGCCCTCCTCGCTCTCCATGTCCCGATGCACCAGGATAACCACGTCGGCGTCCTGCTCGATCTGGCCGGAGTCACGAATATCACTCGGACGCGGGCGCTTGTCGGGCCGGTTAGTCGATCCGCGATTGAGTTGCGCAAGCACAATCACCGGGATCTTAAGTTCCTTGGCTAGGTTCTTCAGTGCTGTGGAGATCTTCCCGACCTCGAGGGAACGGTTCGAGCTGCTCTCGGCGCTGATCAGTTGGATGTAATCGATCAGCAGGACACTCAACCCCTCCCGACGCTGGCACTGGCGAGCAATCGAGCGAATGCGCGCCACGGTCATGCCGGCCTGGTCGTTGACATACAGCTTGGCTCCCATCAGGACGCTGGCGGCGCTGGTGAGCTTCGGCCAGTCATCGTCTTGAAGGTCACCGCTATCGAGCGCGCTGAGATTGATGCCCCCAAGAGACGCTAGGCCGCGCGTAACAAGTTCCTCCTTGGTCATCTCCATGGAAAACGCTAAACCGGCTCCAG
>NZ_VBVZ01000978.1 GCF_005863185.1 Pseudomonas edaphica | reverse complement strand
CATCGCATAGTTGTACCCGCCACCGGACCAGTAATCGGCCTGCAACCCATCTTCGCTGCGGCTGCCGCGCGGCAAAAAGCCGTTTTCCGGTCCCGGTGGGCGGATGTAAAAGCTGATGCGATGGCCTTGCTGATCCTCGTACAACACCATCGCCGCCGCACCTTGCTCAGTGGTGAGCAGGCGCCCGCTCACGGGCTTGAAACCGGCCTGGCTCAAATCGGGCAGGCGATGGGCCTGGTTGAAATAGCGATCCAGCCAGGCTTGCATAGTGCCGCCATCTTCGGTGCTGAAGTCGGCGGGCATGATGCCCTCCTGGGCAAACAGGCGAAACGCCTGCATGGCGTCGGCCATCGGCAACATCGATGGTTGGGTCGCTTCGCGCGCGTGCCAACCGCCAAGTCCGCCGAGGCAGACTGCGATCAGCAGCACGGCGGCGCTGGCCAGGTGGCGGCGCGATTGATGCCGAATGCGTTGGCGAATCAGTGCCGGGTCGAGGTCGGGGTTGGCCGGTTGCTGCAAGGTTCCGCTCAAGGCGGCGCGCAGGGCTTGTGCATCCTGTTGCCAGGCATGTACCTGGGCGGCCCTTTCAGGGTGGGCAGCCAACCAGGTTTCAAGCACACGGCGGTCGCTCTCGGGCAGTTGGTGATCGACGTAGGCATGCAAATCGCGTTCGCTGGGGGGCAGGCTGATCATTTGAGTATCCGCAGGGCAGGGCTGGTAATTTCGCCTTCGCTGAGTTGACGCAAGGCCTGGCGCGCACGGGACAGGCGCGACATCACGGTGCCTACCGGTACCGCCAGGATCTCGGCGACTTCCTTGTAACTTAGCCCTTCGACCGACACCCACAGCAGCAGTGCACGTTGCTCGGTGTTGAGTTGGTCGAAGGCGTGCAGGGTCGATTGGGCCATCACTGTGCGCTCCACCGAGGGTTGTGCATCGTCACGGCCGGTGAAGAATTCGAGCATGCGTGCATAACGGCGGCTGCGCCGGTGGGCGTCGAGGAACTGGCGGTAGAGGATCGAGAACAGCCAGGCGCGCAGGTCGCCTTCCAGGCGTTTGTCGGCCCAGCTGATGATCGCCCGCTCGAGCGTGGACTGCACCAGGTCGTCGGCGCTGCTGGCGTTACGCGTCAGGGACACGGCAAAACGTCGCAGCCTGGGGATGAGTTCACGTAACGGTTCGTCGAGTTCGTGCATGGGCGTGGGTTCTGGTCAATTGTGCAGAGGAAGACGCCGGCCGACGTAGGTTATTCCATCAATAACTATAGGAAGATTGCGCTCTTTTGTAGGGGATATCTGCAATGCACTCGGGCCTGTAATACCGCTCCCACACCTCAATCA
>NZ_VBVZ01000977.1 GCF_005863185.1 Pseudomonas edaphica | reverse complement strand
CGATAGCGGTGTGTCAGTTAGATAAACCATCAACTTACACTCCGTCATCGCGGGCAAGTCGAGTCGTCGCACCGCCGCTCCCACAGTTAACCTGAATCAGTGCATGAAAATCGCGATCAGGATGATCACCGGAATCGGCACGCCGAGGAACCACAGTAGTAATGAGCGCATGATGTTCTCCTTGAATTAACGAACGTAGTTTTCGGTTTCGACGTACACCACAGCATCCCGACGACGACCGCCGAAGGTTGCTGCGAAGCTGGCAAAGAACGCGCCGATCAACAGGGCCACAAAGGTCCACAGCGAGGTGTAGGCAGCGACTTTGGCGGCAGTATCGGCCGCTTGCTTGGCTTTGAGCTTGGCATCGTCAATGGCTTTACGGGCTTCGCCGTAGACCTTGTCGATACGCGCTTCGGCGTCGGCCTGGCTGAGGTTGGTGCGCTGGCTGATCAACTGGGCCAGGTAGGTACGGTCCTCCGGTGCCAGTTGGCCGTCGTTGCTCAGGGTGCGGGTGAGGATGCGTGCGACCACGCCGTGTACCGCGTCATCGCTGACGGCAGCTGGGCGGTCATCGCGGAACAGGCTGTCGACGTAGTAGTCGAAGTCGCCGCTGTTGGCGCCCTTGGCTGCGCTGCCGGCGGCCTGGCTGATGCCGCTGGCGGCACCTGCCGCAACACTGGCACCGGCTTTCACGCCGCCACTGACCACGCTGCTGACCGAACCGACCACCAGTACTGCGGTGACCAAAGTGGCGACGGCCCAGGCGAGGAAACCATGGGCAGTGTCGCGAAAGTACACTTCATCGCCATGCATATTCGCCCACTTCACACGCAACCGGCCGGCAATGTAACCGCCCAGGCCCGAAGCGACGATTTGGGTGAATGCCAGCCAGATAATCGTGGAAATACCCAGCCCCTTGGCGCTCATGCCGCTGTCGGCCCACGGCGACACCGCCGAAAAGCCCAGGCCGAAGCCCAACAGCACCAGGATAAGCGACAGTGCAGCCGCCGCAGCGGCCCCGGCAAAGATTGCGCCCCAGGAAACCCCAGAGCGCGCGCTTGACTCTTGCAGCGTGGATGACGATGTGATCATTGTTGTTTTGCTCCCGGCAGGAAAAATAGTGTTACAAGTCTCAAAAGGGACAGTGCAGGCAGCGTGCCAGCCGGGCCAAAAATTAAAATCATGTTATTTCAACGAGTTAAGTAATTTGAACTTCGCAGGACCGTGCAACTTGCAAGAAACAGCAGTGGCGGGCGTGCTTTATGCAATCTCCCTGCAAACCCGCTCACTGTGGGAGCTGGCTTGCCTGCGATAGCGGTCTTCCAGGTTGATATTTTGTCTCTGACAC
>NZ_VBVZ01000976.1 GCF_005863185.1 Pseudomonas edaphica | reverse complement strand
GTCTTCAACTGCCGGGCTGAAGCGGATGGCTTTTTCCGGCTGTGGCATGGCATTGCTCCACTGCGGGATCTGCCCCTTGGACAGCTGTGTGATTTTTGCCGAGAGCTTCGCCAGGCGAGGCGCGCCCAGCAGCATGCGCGCGCCATTGGCGACATGCAGGGTAAAGCGCGCACCTTGCATGGCCGTGGCGAAATGGCCGGCCAGCCAGTCGGCGGTTTTCGTACGGTCGGCGTCGCGAGCACGCAGCTTTTTCACCAGGTCGCCGGTATTGATGCCGACCGGGCAGCGTTGCGCACACAACCCGGTGGCGGCGCAGGTGTCGATGCCTTGGTAATGGTAGGCCGCTTCCAGTTCGGTGGTGTCGACGCCTGCGCGTCTCTTTGCCTGGATATCGCGCCAGATCACGATGCGCTGGCGCGGGCTGAGCGTCAGGCCTTTGGAAGGGCACACTGGCTCACAAAAACCACACTCGATGCACTTATCCACAAGCTCGTCGGCCGCAGGCAGCGGCTTAAGGTGCTTAAGGTGGATTTGCGGGTCTTCGCTCAGCACCACGTCGGGGTTAAGGATGCCGTTGGGGTCGAGCAGACGTTTAAGCTGCCACATCAACTGGTAGGCATCGCTGCCCCATTCCAACTCGACGAAGGGCGCCATATTACGGCCGGTGCCGTGTTCGGCTTTCAGCGAACCGCCGAACTCCACGGCTACCAACTGCGCCACGTCGTCCATGAACGCCTGGTAGCGTGCGACTTCTTCCGCGCTGTTGAAGCCTTGAGTGAAGACAAAGTGAAGATTGCCTTCCAGGGCGTGTCCGAAAAGGATTGCTTCGTCGTAGTGATGTTTGTCGAACAGCTCGATCAAGCGGTTTACGCCGATGGCCAGTTGCTCGACCGGGAAGGTCACGTCTTCGATGATCACCGTGGTGCCGGTTTTACGCACGGCGCCGACGGCCGGGAACGTGTCTTTGCGGATGGCCCACAGGCGGGCGTTTTCCAGCGGGTCCTGGGTGAAGTCGACCTGTTTTTCTACCGGGAAGGCGGCCAGGGACGCCATGATCAGCGCCAGTTGTTCCTGGAGTAATGAAGGTGATGCGGCACGGGATTCGATCAGCAGCGCGCAGGCGTTTTCCGATAGCTGCTGTACGAAAGCCGGCATGCCGGGTTTGTCCTGCACCGAGCGCATGCTGCGCCGGTCCAGCAACTCAACGGCGGAGACGGGTTGGGTTTTGAGCACCGTCACGGCATTGCAGCAGGTTTCCACATCCGGGAACACAATCAGCGCCGAGGCCTTGTTCGGGTGGTCGATCACCGTGTCGTAGGTCACTGCGCTGATAAAACCGAGGGTGCCTT
>NZ_VBVZ01000975.1 GCF_005863185.1 Pseudomonas edaphica | reverse complement strand
GGTGTCAACAAGCCGTTGATGATTGAGCAAGGCACAGTTTTTCATAACCCTGCTTCGGCTGGACAGGGAGAGGACTCTCTCGGCTACTATAATTTGTCTGTTTCAGCCTATCCGCCCGAAGGCGCGCTCACAGGCACTATCGGAGTATATACAGGAGTGCTCTCCCTTACCTTTGAACCCGTGGTCAAGACTCCGTGAATCGCCTATCACATTCGCGCCTTATTCCGGTACTACTACTTTGCCTGGCCGGTTCATTTACCTCTCAACGCGCTGATGCCACAATCGACATTTACCCCAAGGAAGTTCAGATACGCAACGCCCCTTTGAGTATTCATATTATTAATAGTGGGGACCGCGCTGAGTACGTATCCATTTCCTTACATTTGTTAAAGAACCCTGGTGTGCGCATAGAGGAAGAAACGCTTGAGGCGGTTGCTGACATAGCGCAACCCGCACTTTATGCATTCCCCTTCCAGGTTACATTGGGCCCTGGGCAGAGTAAAAAAATCGTACTCAAACCTGTCAGAGCAGTTGATGCAGAAACAGTATATCGGTTGAATATAAAACCAGTCATACGACCTCGAGAAGAAGACGGGACAGAAAAATTCAAAGGTGTAATCATCAACCTTAGCTTCAGTGCGCTCGTTCGCCAGTTACCAGCCACTGAAACAGACACCCTGAAGGTAGTCTGTGTCTCGGACGGAGCTGAACTGATTGCAAGCGGGACGGTGCGCCATTCAATAACCAGCTTGCACGTCGATGGAAAGTCAGAGCCCGGTTTTAATATTTATCCCGGCGTACCTCGCAAAGTGACCGGCCATTTAGTTGAGGTTCCTGGCCATCCTCCGTGCAAATCTGGCCGTTGATAAAGCTGATGATACTGCCGCCGTTAGCATGTTGGGGATCAAATCGGCCCTCGGCCTGCGAGCGGAAATAACTTGAACTGTCGTTTATTGGCGGCGAGTGTGGCGGCGGCCTATTTGAGTCCGAGCCGCAGCCGATCACTTCATAAACCCTGCGGCCATCAGCTAACCGCAGGGCCCTGTGGCCTGATTGTTCCTAGAACGTCCATGAAGCCATGGCATAGGTGCTCTGCTCGTGAAAGCGCTGGCCTATTTCGCCTGTGTACCTCAACCCAACGGAAAAGGCTGGCGTCAAATCCAACGTAGCGCTGAACGCCAACTGAGCCGTGTCCTGCTGCACGGGCAAGCCGGAAATATTCACGAAGTCTCCTTGGGATTGCAACTTCAAACGAGTGTGCGTGGTTTTCTCCGTGAATGCGTGTTGCAGCCCGGCGCTACCGTTCAGACGCACGGCCATGCCATTGGCCAGAGGATGAACGGCGTTCACG
>NZ_VBVZ01000974.1 GCF_005863185.1 Pseudomonas edaphica | reverse complement strand
CAGAAAGCGCAGGATGTAGAACTGGGTGGTGGAGGTGACCAGCATGGTGCAGGCCGAGAGCAGGCCCCAGGTGATCATGATGCGCGCGATCCAGATCTTCGCGCCCACTCGTTCAAGTACAAGGTTGCTGGGCACCTCAAAGATGATGTAGCCGACGAAAAACAAGCCGGCACCGAGGCCGAACGCGGTTTCGCTGAAGTGTAACTGGTCGAGCATCTGCAACTTGGCGAAACCTATGTTGATGCGGTCCAGGTAGGCGGCCAGGTAGCAGAAACACAGGAACGGAATCAGCTTCCAGGTGATCTTGTGGTAGAGCGTGGTAACGGGGTCGGCGACCGTGGTCGCGGGCGCTGCATTCGCAATGGGCATTGGGGTGTCTCCTGGCGGTGACTTATGGTTTTTATACAGCCGCTTTTTTCCAGCACTTCGGAGTGCTGTAAAAGCGACATCCAAAGGCAGTGTCAGAAGACTGAAAGCTGCACCGGCTTTTTAATGTGGGAGCTGGCTTGCCTGCGATAGCGGTGGATCAGCAACAATTATGTTGCCTGACACTCCGTCATCGCAGGCAAGCCAGCTCCCACCGTTGGGCGGGGGCGGCTCACAGTTTTGTGCAAGACCGCGCTCTATGGCGCAGTTCTTCGTAACCTTTATTGCTCCCTGAACTTGCTCATCGCCTCCTGCTTGCTCACTACATCGCCATACTTGCTGTCGATGTCGAACAGGTTGGCTGCATGGGGCGCCGGGTGTCGGTCGCCGACGCATTCGCGCACGACAATGGTGCGAAACCCATGCTGCACCGCATCCACGGCCGTGGCGCGGATGCAGCCGCTGGTGGAACAGCCGGCCAGCACCACAGTGTCGATGCCCTGGGCGTGCAGCATCGGGGCCAGGCTGCTGCCGAAGAAGGCGCTGGCGTACTGTTTGGTGATCACCACTTCATCCGCCTGGGGCAATACCTCGAGGCAGAACGCTGCGAGCGGGTTGCCCTCGACCATGTCCTTCATCACCGGCGCCTTCTTGACCCAGATACCGCCGTCGGCGAAATGGCCGGGATGGTAGCGGATATTGGTGTGCACCACCGTAATTGCGTGCCGGCGAGCGGTGGCCAGCAATTCGACACTTTCAGCTACAGCCACCACCACTTCGGGAGCATACAGCGGCGCGCCTTCGGTGGTGTAACCCTGCATAAAGTCGATCATCAGCAGCGCAGATTTTTTGCCGAAGCCGATGCGATTGCCCCAGACGCCCTGGTAGTTGGCGTCGGCGGATTGGTTGTTCATCTTCTCAACCCCTCATTTTTGTGTGGCGAGCGAGCTTGTTGTGGCGAGCGAGCTTGCTCGCGCTGGGCTGCGA
>NZ_VBVZ01000973.1 GCF_005863185.1 Pseudomonas edaphica | reverse complement strand
CTTTTGTGTCTTTACAAAAGCGACCCGCTGTAAGAGCGGAACCATAGGCAGCCGTTACCGCAGCAACGGATATGTACACCACCAACAACCCGCCATCGCAGGCAAGCCAGCTCCCACATTTTTTGATCATTGGCACTCAAGACCTGGCGTGCAACGCCAACTGCACTGCACCATCAACACTCAAGGCACTCAGCAAAACCTGTGGCGCAACGGCTTCGGGCAAGGCTTGCAGCACTTCCATCGCCGCATGCCGCACCCGCGCCAGTACCAGCCGCTTGCCCTCCCCGTGCACCTGCGCAAAAAACGCCGCCAGCGCCTCGATACTGGTGCCGTCAAGGTCGGGCGATTCTTCCAGGCTCAACACCACCGCCTCGACCGGCGACTGACGCATCAAGCGCAACGCCGCGCCCAGGATGCGTTCGGCATTGGCGAAAAACAGCGCCTCACTGGGCCGCACAATCAGCAAGCCAGGCACCTGCACCGCATCCGCATGGTGTTGTCGGTCAACAAAGTCATGACTGTCGCCCAGGCGCCCCAGCACTTGAATATCCGCCGAAGACATCTGGCGCAGCATCAACACTACGCTGATCGCCACCGCCACCAGCAAGCCATCCAGCACGCCCAGCACAAGCACTGCCGCCACAGCGCAGATCACCAGCAACCGGTCGCGGCGCCACAGGAAGTAACGGCCCAGGGGTTGCAGGCTCAAGCCACGGCCCAGCGCATAGATGACGATGGCTGCGAGCACCGGCTCCGGCGTTAACGCCACATACGGCAGCACCGTCAACACGATCACCAGCACCACCAGCGCCGCAACGATGCCCGCCAGGCGCGAACCGGCGCCGGCAGCCTCATTCGCCGACGTCGCCGAATAGCCCGCGCCGGCGGGCATGCCGTGGAACAACCCGGACACCAGGTTCGCCGCGCCCAGCGCCAACAGATCGCGATTGGATGACACCCGGTCGCCATGTTTAAGTGCGAACGAACTGATAGAGCCGTAGGACTCCGCATACAGGATCATGACCAAGGCAAACGCCAACTCGCCCAGGCGCAACCAATCCGCGAACGGCAGCACGGGAAAGTGCCCCAGCTCCAGGCGCAGATCAATCATGCCGATCAAGGCCACGCCATGGGCCTGCAAGCCCAGGTACTGCCCGGCAACAATCCCCAGGACCACCACCAGCAAGCCGCCCGGCAGGCGCGGGATTCGCGCGCACAGCCATAACACCGCCAATGCTGCCGCTGCCACCAGTGCCGCCGGCCAATTCCAGTGCGCTAATTGCTCCAGTAACTGCGGCAGAAAGCGGATCAGGTTGTTATCGGTCAGGTGTACGCCCACCACACTGGCCAGTTGCTTGAGGA
>NZ_VBVZ01000972.1 GCF_005863185.1 Pseudomonas edaphica | reverse complement strand
GCGCCTTCGATGCCGATAAACACCCACACGGTGACCAGCATCATGTTGCGCACCTGGTTCATCACGCTGCCCAGGTCGGGGTTTTTCACGCCCCAGATGTCAGCGGTGAAGATGTCCAGCTTGAACGCGAACAGCGCGATCAATACAAACAGCACCAGCGGCACCACTTTGGCGACGGTGGTCACCAGGTTGATGAAGGCTGCTTCCTTGATCCCGCGCAGTACCAGGAAATGCACGGCCCACAGCAGCACCGAGGCGCCGATTACCGCCGCTGGCGTGTTGCCTTCGCCGAAGATTGGGAAGAAGTAACCGAGGGTGCTGAACAGCAACACGAAGTATCCGACGTTGCCCAGCCAGGCGCTGATCCAGTAACCCCACGCCGATGAGAAGCCCATGTAGTCGCCGAATCCGGCCTTGGCGTAGGCGTACACGCCGCCGTCGAGGTCAGGCTTGCGGTTGGCCAGAGTCTGGAACACGAACGCGAGGGTGAGCATGCCGATGGCGGTGATTGCCCAGCCGATCAACACCGCGCCGACATCGGCGCTGGCGGCCATGTTCTGCGGCAGTGAGAAAATCCCGCCGCCGATCATCGAACCCACCACCAGGGCAATCAACGCGCTGAGACGTAGTTTCTCGGCCGGTTGGGACATGAAAACTCCTGAAATAAAATAGTTTGAGATAACACGCGCGCACTCAACTAATTAACTCCGCGAGTGTAGCGTTTATTAAAGACCGCGATAAAACCGCCACGCTCATAACGCAATGGCATGACAATTTATAAAGTTTAGGCTTATTTAGAATTTAAATAGAGCAGGCACTTTGCCAGTTTGTGCAGCCCTAGACACTTAATTGAGAAAAGTTTGCACATTCTGCAAAACGGGCTAGCGTCAAACGTCCATACCTCGGACTAAATGATTAATCAAAACGCAGGAGCCGCTCTGGACAGCGCCTTTGCGGGGCAAACTATTGCCTCGGGATTTTACCCCTAAGTCATTAATTCACAATGGAATGTGCCAATGAAGTGATCTGAGTCAGCTGTTTGATTAGCGCACGGAATTATTCTGTGGTCTCTCTTCTCCTGCATTGGAGTCATGCAATGTCTGAAACTCCCGGAAAACTTCGACTCGGCGCCCTGGTTGCGCTGGTCGTGGGCTCAATGATTGGTGGCGGGATCTTCTCACTGCCGCAAAACATGGCCGCCAGCGCCGATGTCGGCGCGGTGTTGATCGGCTGGGTCATTACCGCCATCGGCATGCTCACCCTGGCGTTCGTGTTCCAGACTCTGGCCAACCGCAAACCCGAACTGGATTCCGGCGTGTACGCCTATGCCAAGGCCGGGTTCGGTGACTACATGGGGTTTTCGTCGGCCTGGGG
>NZ_VBVZ01000971.1 GCF_005863185.1 Pseudomonas edaphica | reverse complement strand
CCTTGAAGTACGACGGCTGGAGCATTAACAAGCTGGCGTTTTTGACGCCGTTGCTGATGAAGATCCCGTTCGGCGTGCACATCTGTCGCTTCGAAGAGAAGCCGCCTTACGGCATCAAGAACGAGCGCCTGCGGGCGATCGTCGAGCGTCAGATGAAGGAAGGCGAAAGCAGTGAGGCCGGTTTACTGACTATGGAAGGCATCACGGTGCGCGAGTTGCACCGCATGAACGCGGTGGTCAAAAAGCGCATGCCCGAGGTCAAGGTGCCGGCGCTGGTGCTGCACTCCATCGAGGACGACATCACCAGCCGCTGGAACGCCGATTATGTCGAGCGCCACCTGGGCGGCCCTGTGACCAAGATCCTGCTGGATAACTGCTACCACATGATCACCGTCGACCTGCAATACCGCCGAGTGATCGAGTTGAGCGCAGAGTTTGTCGAGCAACACGCCGCCCCGGCTGTGCAGGCGCCCGTGGATTATCGACAGCGGGCCTCAGCCTAAGGACTAGACGTGATCACCGCCCAAGCCTTCTCGACTATCCGGGCCATCCCGCGTTGCGCCTGGAATGACTGCTTTCCCGCAGCCCTGGAGGATTGGGATTTTTACGTTGCCGTGGAAAACGCCGCGATCGATGATTTCAAGTGGCGTTACCTGGCCGTCTACGACGATGAAACGCTGGTGGCCGTTGCCGCCGCGTTCATCACTTATTATCGCCTCGACACCACGGTGTCGGGCGCCGGCAAGCGCTTTACCGAGCGCCTGGAGCGACTGTGGCCGGGTGTTTTGCGCTTGCAGTTGTATGGCTCGCCGGTGGCCGAGCGTTGCGATGCGGGCATCGCCAGTCACGTGCCCCAGGGGCAGCGCCGACTGTTGATCAAGCATTTGCTGGAGGCGGCACGCGAGGATGCCACTACCTTCGGGATTGGCCTGGTGGCGGTCAAAGACGTGCCGACCAGTGACCTGGACTGGGCAGAAAATTGCCGCCAGGCAGGCTTTCAGAGTATGCCAAGCTTACCCAGGGGTTGGTTGACGGTGCCTTACGGCTCGGTGGAGGCCTACCTGGGCTCGCTGTGCAAGGCGACCCGCAAAGACTTGCGCCGCAAGTTGCGCGCGCCAGGCCCACGGGTCGAGTGGCGGCACACTATTGATGATGTGTTGCCCGACGTGATGCGCCTGTACGAAGACACGCTCAGCCGCGCCGATTTGCAGTTCGAACGCCTGCCGGCGCGTTATTTCACCGGCATTCTTGAACAGCTGCAAGGGCGTGCGGTCTGTGCTCTTTACTGGGTGGATGAGCGTCTGGTGGCGTTCAACCTGGTGCTGTTGGACCAGCATCGGCTGATCGACAAGTTTTTCGGGCATGACCGTGAGTTCAGC
>NZ_VBVZ01000970.1 GCF_005863185.1 Pseudomonas edaphica | reverse complement strand
GATCAACACGTTGAGCAACATGCCGTACATACCGGCGCCGACGCCGCCGAAGATCACTTCGCCGACCATCATGTTGACCAGCGCCACCATGCCGCTCAGCGGGTTGAGGCTGTCGTGCATACCGTTGACCGAACCATTGGACGCCGCTGTAGTGGTGACCGACCACAACACGGTGGCAGTGGTACCGAAGCGCACCTCTTTACCTTCCAGCGGCGCGGTTTGCTCAACAGCTGGGTTGTTCAGGGTGGGGTTGGGCTGGTATTCGGCCCACAGCGAGGTCGCGCCGCCGATCAGGAACAAGGCCAGCATACAACCGAGGATCGCCCGGCTCTGACGCAGGTCTTTCACGTAATGGCCGAAAGTGAACACCAGCGCCACCGGGATCAGGATGATCGCCGACAACTCGAACAGGTTGGCCCAGGCAGTCGGGTTCTCAAACGGGTGCGCCGAGTTGACACCGAAGAACCCGCCACCGTTGGTGCCCAACTGCTTGATCGCAATCTGGCTGGCTGCCGGGCCGAGTGGGATCACTTGGTCCACGCCCTGCATCGTCACGGCATTCACATAGTGAGCGAAGGTTTGCGGCACGCCCTGCCACACCAGGAACAACGCGAACACCAGGCACATCGGCAGCAGGCCGTAGAGGGTGGCGCGGGTCATGTCGACCCAGAAGTTGCCCAGGGTCTTGGTGGATTTACGCCCGATACCACGGCACAACGCGACCAGCACAGCCAGGCCAGTGGCGGCGCTGACGAAGTTCTGCACGGTGAGACCGATCATCTGGCTGAGATAGCTCAGCGAGGCTTCACCGCTGTAGTTCTGCCAGTTGGTGTTGGTCATGAAACTGACCGCCGTGTTGAAGGCCAGCGTCCATTCCTGACCCGGTAATTTCTGCGGGTTAAGTGGGAGATATTCCTGGAACAACAACACGGTAAACAGCAACACAAAACCGGCCAGGTTGAACGCCAGCAGTGCCAGCGTGTACTTCTGCCAGCTCTGTTCCTGGTGCTCGTCCACGCCGGACAGGCGATAACAGCCGCGCTCGACAGGGCCGAGCACGGGCGAGAGCCAGGTGCGCTGGCCTTCCATCACCTTGTAGTAGAACCGCCCCAGGAACGGTGCCGGCACCAGCACCACGGCAAAGAAGGCGATGATCAGCCAATAGTCATAACTGTGCATAGCCTGCTCCTAGTTCCGATCCGCGCGTAACAGCGCAACCAGCAGATAAATGAACAGCGCCACGGCCAATAGCAGTGACACCCCGTCCAGAACGCTCATGGAAGTCTCTCCGTTTTGCGGCGATTGCCGCGTGTGGGGCAATTGTCGGCAGGAGTGGCGTAAAGGAACGAGAGCGAGGGCATGGGCGGGGCGTAAAGACGGCGTAAAGAG
>NZ_VBVZ01000096.1 GCF_005863185.1 Pseudomonas edaphica | reverse complement strand
CGCATAAGCAATTCATGAGTCAGGCACCCCTTCGCCTGCATCTTATGGTGGCTGTGCGCAGGGCACCTCCGGGTGCGCCGGGTTCCCAATCGACCGGTCGACTAACCTGCGTACAGCTGCCGCCTTTCGTTTAGTCGCGGATCTTGGCAGCTCCAAATTATCGATTGGAGTTTTGCTATGGATAACGTTGTTTCGGATTTGCCCTCATCGGCTGCGACCAAACCATTTACTGTTAATGAAGAACTGAGCTTTGAAGATGCCTGGGTGCGCGTGGCCGAGCTGCTGCAGTGCGCGGTGGCTACGTCGCAGGCGCTTGGTGAACCACTGGGGGCGCCGCACAGGGCGGTGATGCATTTGGTGGAGATGGCGAAGATGGTGGCGGATCGGGCTGTGGAGTGTATGCAGCCTGGATAACGCACCAGAGAGGCGGGTGAGGCAATAAGCGGCTCCAGTAGTCCGACAACTGTTGGACTACTGGATTGTGATTCTTACAGGTATTAAAAAGCCGGCTTGTGGCCGGCTTCTCGGGGACTGCCTCAGCTTGTTTTTGACAAACCTCACCAGCCTTCAAATCGCTCAGCCCACATCGAGTCTGGCTGAATAGTAGGGGCATCAGCGGGAACTCCTCCGCATCGCCAAGCAGGGTGGATAGCGCAAAGCCACCCCCTGCCAAATGTGGGCGGCATGATACCCACATTCACCTCAAATGCCTACCTCCGGGTCCGATTTAGAGCCTTCCCAGCCCAGCAGGTGTTCGTCCAGTGGGACGGGTCTGCGGTTGTTGAGGGTGGACCACCAGAACACCCAGCCGACGATCCCGAAGTTCTGTTCAAAGCGTTGTTCGTGGGTGAGGTATTCGTCCGGGTGTTCGCTGGCGTTGTGGCTGCGCATGCGCAGGCCGCCGCCGGGGCGGTTGTAGAGGTATTTGATGCGGAGCATGCCGTCGTGTTCGACGGCGTAGATTTCGCCGTCGGTGATTTGGCTGCGGCCGCGGTCGATGGCGAGGGTGGCGCCTTGTTGGATGATGTCGGTCATGCTGTTGTCGACCATGTAGGCGCCTACCGCGCGGTCGGGGTGTACGTTGAGGGTTTCGAGGGTGTGCAGGGAGACGCGGATGCGCTCGGTTGAGGTGAATGTGGGGTGGAGGGCGATCTCCACGTCGATTTTTTCTGGGAGGCGGGCGGGGCCCGTGAGGTACTTGCCGCTGTCTTCGCGGGTGGCGATGCCCTTGCTTGGGTCCGGGCCTTCCAGCAGGAAGTTGGCCGGCGGGTGTTTGAGGCCTTCGCCGGTGCGCAGCCAACGGCTGGAGACGCAGAGCAGTTCTGCGATCTCGTTGAGTCGGCCCATGGGCACGCCGCGCTTGAACCAGTTGTTCACGTGTTGAGGCGTGACACCACGGTTCTTGGCGAAGTCGGAGGCGGAAAGATGAACTTCCCGCAGTAACGCTTTTAGTCGATCACCTGATGTATTCATAAACGCAGAGTTTACTGGCCGGTAAAATACATCAAATAAACTATGTGTTGAGTTTCGCGTGTAGGGATTTGCTTAGTTGTAGTCTGATATGTCAGTTATCTAATCTTATTAAACGTTCCGAATTAAACATTGAACTTGGCGTTTAATTTTTCCCACAAAAAAAGCCCCGAATCGTCGGGGCTTTTTTGATTGCCGGGGCAATGAGGAGCGGGTATCAGCCTTTGTAGGCAGCGACCGACTTCATGATCTCGGCGCGGGCGGCGTCTGCGTTGCCCCAACCGTCGATCTTCACCCATTTGCCTTTTTCGAGGTCTTTGTAGTTCTCGAAGAAGTGCTTGATCTGTTCCAGCAGCAGTGGCGGCAGGTCGGTGTATTCCTTCACGTCCACGTACAGCTGGGACAGCTTGTCGTGTGGCACCGCGATAACTTTGGCATCGCCACCGCCGTCGTCGGTCATGTTCAGGATGCCGACTGGGCGCGCGCGAATCACCGAGCCTGGGGTAACCGGGTAAGGGGTTACTACCAGCACGTCGAGGGGGTCACCGTCGTCAGCCAGGGTGTTAGGGATAAAACCGTAGTTGGCCGGGTAGAACATCGGGGTGGCCATGAAACGGTCAACGAACAGGCAGTCGCTGTCTTTGTCGATTTCGTATTTGATCGGCGCGTGGTTGGCCGGAATTTCGATGGCGACGTAGATGTCGTTCGGCAGGTCTTTGCCAGCCGGAATCTTGCTGTAGCTCATTGGGCGGTGCCCCCGTAGTTGGCCATGAAACATGGCCGGATTGGCCTAAAAGTGGCGGCGATTATAGGCATATTCTGACGCCGATGCCATGCGTCAGACGTCGTGTGGCGCCAGCGGTTCAGTCTGGTAGCGGGCATCGCCGGTTTGCAGTTGGTGCAGGCGGGCCAGCGGGTCCTGGCGATAGAAGCGGCTCAGTTGCGCGTACACCCGGGGGTAAGTGCCGACCAGTAAATCCGGGGCACTGAAGAAATACTCACTGGTGACGGCAAAGAACTCCGCCGGGTTTTCGGCGGCGTAGGGGTCGATGTCGGTCTCGGCGTCCGGGTTGGCATCCAGCTGGCGGTTGAGGTCGTCAAAGGCGCTTTGCATCACGCTGGCCCATTCCTGCACGCGCATGTCGTGGTGCAGCGGCGGCAGGCCGTTGGCGTCGCCGTTGAGCATGTCCAGCTTGTGCGCCAGCTCGTGGATCACCAGGTTGTAGCCTTCCCACTGGCCGCTGGCCAGTACGCCGGGCCAGGCGAGGATCACCGGGCCTTGCTGCCAGGCTTCGCCGCTGTGCTCACCGTCCCACTCGTGCTCGACGCCGCTGGCATCGCGATGGCGCTGGGGGCTGAGGAAGTCGTCGGGGTACAGCACGATTTCGTGAAAACCCTGATACCAGTCGAGGTCGCCCAGGTTCATCAACGGCAATTGTGCCTGGGCGGCGAGCAGCAGGCGCTGTTCCTGATGCAGCTCGACGCCGGGCAGGGCGGTGAGGTGCTTTTCATTCAGGAACACCACGCAGGCTTCGCGCAGCCACTGGTCCTGCTCGGCGCTGATGCCGTCGAGGAAGGTCAGGTGGTGGCGCACCCGCTGCCAGGTGTCATCGGCAATCGGGTGCTTGGCCAGCAGGCGCCGGCGACGCCAGGCGCTGAGGGACCACATCGCGGGTTACTGCGGCTTGGCTTCGGAACTGCGGCCAAAACGGCTGCGGACCACGCCGATGATCATTGGCACCAGCGACAGCAGGATGATGAACACCACCAGCAGCGAGAGGTTCTTTTTGATAAACGGCACGTTGCCGAAGAAGTAACCCAGGGTGACCAGGCCGCCAACCCACAGGATGGTGCCGAACACGCTGAACCCAAAGAAGCGCGGGTAAGGCATTTTGGCGATACCGGCCACGAATGGCGCAAAGGTGCGCAGGATCGGCAGGAAGCGCGCCAGGGTCACGGTTTTACCGCCGTGCTTGTCGTAGAAGTCGTGGGTTTTTTGCAGGTAGTCGCGGCGGAAGATTTTCGAATTCGGGTTGCTGAACAAGCGCTCCCCGGCCGTTCGTCCGATCACGTAGTTGGTACTGTCGCCGAGGATGGCTGCCAGCATTAGCAGGCCGCCCAGCAGAACCGGGTCCATGCCGCCGCCTGCGGCGACGGCGCCGGCGATAAACAGCAAGGAGTCACCGGGCAGGAAGGGCATGACCACCAAACCGGTTTCGCAAAAGATAACCAGGAACAGAATGGCGTAGATCCACACTCCGTAGTTTCTTACCAGCATGTCGAGGTACACGTCGAGATGCAGAATAAGGTCGAGCGGGTTGAAATCCATGGATGGCACCTGTGTGAATGGCCCGACTCAGCGGGCCTGTGCGGAAGCTACGGGTAAGTTAGGCTACAAGGTTATGTCGCGATTCTTACAACTCTGAGAGGTCCGCATTATACGGATTAAGAGGTGAAAAGCGTGTTGGTTTTGTAGCGGGGAGTGTCGCTGGTAGCAAGGCCCCACACCGACCTAAATGTTGCTCAGATGTAAATGTGGGAGCTGGCTTGCCTGCGATAGCGGTGGGTCAGCAAATGATGCATCCGCTGATACTTCGCTATCGCAGGCAAGCCAGCTCCCACAGTGGAGCGCTGGTGTTTTCTCAGTCCTCACTGATCGGCAGCACGAAGTTCTTGAACTCCGTATCTTCCCGAAAGCCGATCGACTCATAGGTCTTCTGCGCCACTTCATTGTCACTGCTGGTCGACACCCGCAGCCGCACGGCCTGGGTCTCCTTGGCCATCTTCTTCGCGGTGCGTATCAGGTTGTCGGCCACCAACTGCCGGCGGGCATCTTCGGCCACGTAGATGTCGTTGAGGATCCACACGCGTTTAAGCGACAGCGACGAAAAGCTCGGGTACAGCTGGCAGAATCCCAGCAACCTTTTGTCGTCATCATCCGCCAGGGCGAGGTAGATCACCGACTCTTTGCGGCGCAGGCGCTTTTCCAGAAAGGCCCGCGACGAATCCGGGAAGGGCAGCGCGCCATAAAACTCACGGTACTTGACGAACAACGGGGTCAGCAGGTCCAGGTGTTCCAGGGTCGCTTGAGTAATCCGCATGCCAGGCCTCAACTTCCAAATGGGGTATGACCACACAAGCGGCCGTGACTCGATGCTGCCTAATGACGCAAAAAAGCGCAATCGTGCAGCTATCAGTCATTGGGTGGGCTGAGCAGGAAATTGCCTTTCATCAGGTCAGGATCATCCGATTCAATGGTCTGAACCTGCGCCTCGTCCTTGAGGTTGACCCCCGACAGCTGCCGACGACACGCCTCTTTCATCAAATAAAGCAGGCGATGGGCGGCCATGACGTAACTCAGGCCCTCCAGTCGCACGTTGGAGATGCAGTTGCGGTAGGCATCGGTGAGTCCGACCTTGGGGTTGTAGGTGAAATACAGCCCCAGGCTGTCCGGCGAGCTGAGGCCCGGCCGTTCGCCGATCAGAATCACCACCATCTTGGCCCCGAGCAATTGGCCGACTTCATCGGCCACTGCCACGCGGCCCTGTTCCACCAGAATCACTGGCGATAAAGACCAGCCTTCAGCCTGGGTCTGTTCCTCCATGCGTGTAAGAAACGGCAGCGTATGTTTATGCACCGCCAGCGCCGACAGGCCATCGGCCACCACCACGGCCAAATCCACGCCGCCTGGGTTGGCGGCGGCATAGTCGCGCAGGCTCTGGGCTGACTCATCACTCAGGCGTCGGCCCAAATCCGGGCGTTGCAGGTACATGTGCCGGTCCACCGCAGCGCTGTGCAGCAACAGGCTGTCACGCCCGCGCTCGGCCATTTGGCTGCTCAGGCCCGCATGGTCGAAGGGCAGGTGTACCGCATCGCGTGCCTGGGCGTGGGCGAATTGAAAATCCAGCTGCGCGTTGGTGGGGATGCTGGTGCCGGTGCGGCCCAGGGCAATGCGCGCAGGCGTGAGGCGGCGCAGTTCCAGCCATGGGTTGTCAGGCAGGTCGAGTTGCACAGGCGGCTCCTTCATCCTAATTGCTTCAAGGCGTGGCGAAACGCCGGTGGCAGGCTGTTGCCAAAGTGCACCTTGCCGTCGGCTTGGGTGAAGATGCCCATTTTCGCCAGCCACTGCTCAAACTCCGGCGCCGGCTTTAAACCCAGTGTTTGCCGAGCGTACAGGGCGTCGTGGAACGAGGTGGTCTGGTAGTTGAGCATGATGTCGTCGGAGCCGGGGATGCCCATGATGAAGTTGATCCCGGCCACGCCCAGCAGGGTCAGCAGCGTGTCCATGTCATCCTGGTCGGCCTCGGCGTGGTTGGTGTAGCAGATATCACAGCCCATCGGCACGCCGAGCAGCTTGCCGCAGAAGTGGTCTTCGAGGCCGGCGCGGATGATCTGTTTGCCGTTGTACAGGTACTCCGGGCCGATAAAGCCTACAACCGTGTTGACCAAAAACGGCTTGAAATGCCGTGCCACGGCGTAGGCGCGGGTTTCACAGGTTTGCTGGTCGACGCCAAAGTGCGCGTTGGCCGACAAGGCGCTGCCCTGGCCGGTTTCGAAATACATCAGGTTCTGGCCCAAAGTGCCGCGATTCAGGCTCAAACCCGCTTCGTAGCCTTCTTGCAGCACGCTCAGGCTGATGCCGAAACTGGCGTTGGCCGCCTCGGTGCCGGCAATCGACTGAAACACCAGGTCCAGCGGCACGCCACGGTTGATGGCTTCGATGGAGGTGGTCACGTGAGTCAGCACGCAGGCTTGGGTGGGGATGTCGTAGCGCTGGATGATCGCGTCGAGCATCTCCAGCATGGCGCAGATCGAGGCGATGCTGTCGGTGGCCGGGTTGATGCCGATCATGGCGTCGCCGTTGCCGTAGAGCAGGCCGTCGAGAATGCTGGCGGCGATGCCCGCCGGTTCATCCGTCGGGTGGTTGGGTTGCAGGCGGGTCGACAGGCGCCCGCGCAGGCCCATGGTGCCGCGAAACTGGGTGACCACGCGAATCTTCTGCGCCACCAGCACCAGGTCCTGCACACGCATGATTTTGGAGACGGCGGCGGCCATCTCCGGGGTCAGCCCGGGCGCCAAGGCACGCAGGGAATGTTCGTCGGCCGCATCGCTGAGCAACCAGTCGCGCAGGCCACCGACGGTCAGGTGGCTGACGGCGCTGAACGCCTGTTTATCGTGGGTGTCGATGATCAGCCGGGTGACTTCGTCGCTTTCGTAAGGGATCAGCACTTCTTCGAGGAAGTGTTTCAACGGGATATTCGCCAGCGCCATTTGCGCCGCGACGCGCTCGCCGTCGTTTTGCGCCGCCACACCGGCCAGGAAGTCGCCGGAACGCGCCGGGCTGGCCTTGGCCATCACGTCTTTGAGGCTGTCGAAACGGTAGGTCTGAGTACCTACCGCGTGGGTAAAGCTTGCCATACAGTGTCTCCTTGGCGACGCGGGCTGCCCGTGAGTAAGGCGCCCGCATCGAGGTTTACGGCAGTTAGTGCAAGGCGGCCTCTGCGGCCTGGATCGCCGCGAATTCCTCTTCGGGCGTGCCTGCTACCAAGTGATGCCGGCTGTAGAAAGCAAAGTAAGCAATTAATACTCCATAGATGATCGCAGCGCCAATCACCACCCGTGGGTCCACCAGAAAGCCCGCTACCACGGCCACGCAGGCCAGTACCAGGGCGATGCCGGAAGTGAAAATGCCACCCGGCGTGCGGTACGGGCGGTCCATTTTGGGGCGGCGGATGCGCAAGGTGATGTGCGCGGCCATCATCAGTACGTAGGAAATGGTCGCGCCGAACACCGCCACCAGAATCAACAAATCACCCTGGCCCGTCAGCGACAGGCCGAAACCGATGATGCCGGGGATTACCAACGCCAGCACCGGCGCTTTGCTTTTGTTGGTCTGCGACAGCTTGCGCGGCAGGTAGCCGGCGCGAGACAAGGCAAAGATCTGCCGCGAATAGGCGTAGATAATCGAGAAAAAGCTCGCGATTAGCCCGGCCAGGCCAACCAGATTGACGAAGCTGCCCATCCAGGTCGAGCCGCCGTACGACAACGCCAGTGCTTCAACCAGCGGGTTACCCGATTTGATCAGCGCGTAGGTGCCGGCGCCGCCGGGCGCAATCACCAGAATCAACAAGGCAAAACTGGTCAGCACCACAATGGCGCCGATCAATCCGCGGGGCAGGTCGCGCTTGGGGTTCTTGGTTTCTTCGGCGGCCAGGGGCACGCCTTCGACGGCGAGGAAAAACCAGATCGCGTAGGGAATCGCCGCCCACACGCCAACATAGCCAAACGGCAGGAAGGTGCTGGCGCCCTTGGCCTCGGTCACCGGCATGTCGAGCAAGTTGGCGACGTTGAAGTGCGGCACCATCGACACCAGGAACACCCCCAAGGCAATCGCAGCGACGGCGGTGATCACAAACATCAGCTTCAAGGCTTCACCCACGCCAAAGATGTGGATGCCGATAAAGATGATGTAGAACGCCAGGTAAATCATCCAGCCGCCGATGCCGAACAACGACTCGCAATAGGCGCCGATAAACACCGCGATGGCGGCAGGAGCAATCGCGTACTCGATCAGGATGGCGGTGCCCGTGAGGAACCCGCCCCAAGGGCCAAAGGCGCTGCGGGCAAAGCCGTAGCCACCGCCGGCGGTAGGAATCATGGAAGACAGTTCGGCCAGGGAGAAACACATGCACAGGTACATGGTGGCCATGAGCAAGGTGGCGAGGAACATGCCGCCCCAGCCGCCCTGGGCCAGGCCGAAGTTCCAACCGGCGTAGTCGCCGGAGATCACATAGGCAACGCCAAGGCCGACCAGCAGCACCCAGCCGGCGGCGCCTTTTTTCAGTTCGCGTTGTTGGAAATAGTCGGTGCCGACTTTTTCGAAGTCGACGGAAGAGCCAGTGGGTTCGCTAGGCATGGGGAAGTACCGTCCGTTGTTATTATTGTGTGTAGCAAGCGAGATCGTTCCCACGCTCTGCGTGGGAATGCATCCCGTGACGCTCTGCGTCACCTTGCACCCGGCTTGAGCCTTGTGCAGACATCGGGACGCGGAGCGTCCCAGGCGGCATTCCCACGCAGAGCGTGGGAACGATCGGGGAGGGTTAGAAAAAGCCCAACGGATTAATGTCGTAGCTCACCAGCAGGTTCTTGGTCTGCTGGTAGTGATCCAACATCATCTTGTGGGTCTCACGGCCCACGCCGGACTTCTTGTAGCCACCAAACGCGGCATGCGCCGGGTACAGGTGGTAGCAGTTGGTCCACACGCGGCCCGCCTTGATCGCGCGGCCCATGCGGTAGGCGCGGTTGATGTCGCGGGTCCACACGCCGGCGCCGAGGCCGAACTCGGTGTCGTTGGCAATCGCCAGGGCTTCGGCTTCGTCCTTGAAGGTGGTGATGCTCACCACCGGGCCGAAGATTTCTTCCTGGAACACGCGCATCTCATTGGTGCCCTTGAGCAGCGTCGGCTGGATGTAATAACCACCGGCCATGTCGCCGGTCAGTTGCTCGACCTTGCCGCCGGTGAGCAGTTGCGCGCCTTCGCCCTTGGCGATTTCCAGGTAGGACAGGATCTTGTCGAACTGCTGCTCGGACGCCTGGGCGCCGACCATGGTGTCGGTGTCCAGCGGGTCGCCGCGTTTGATCTGCTCGACCTTCTTCATCACTACTTTCATGAAGTCGTCGTAGATTGACTCTTCAACCAGCGCACGGGATGGGCAGGTGCACACTTCGCCTTGGTTAAAGAACGCCAGCACCAGGCCTTCGGCGGCTTTTTCGATAAACGAAGGTTCGGCTTTCATGATGTCGGCAAAGAAGATGTTCGGCGACTTGCCGCCCAGCTCGACGGTGGACGGAATAATGTTCTCGGCCGCCGCGTGCATGATGTGCGAGCCCACCGGCGTGGAGCCGGTGAAGGCGATCTTGGCGATGCGCTTGCTGGTGGCCAGGGCTTCGCCCGCTTCTTTACCGAAGCCGTGCACCACGTTCAGCACGCCAGGCGGCAGCAGGTCGCCGATCAGCTCCATCAGCACGTTGATGCCCAGCGGGGTTTGCTCGGCCGGTTTAAGCACCACGCAGTTACCGGCGGCCAGGGCCGGTGCGAGTTTCCACGCGGCCATCAGCAGCGGGAAGTTCCACGGGATGATCTGGCCGACCACACCCAGCGGCTCGTGGAAGTGGTAGGACGCGGTAAGTTCGTTGATCTCGGCGCTGGTGCCTTCCTGGGCGCGGATGCAACCGGCGAAGTAGCGGAAGTGGTCGGCGGCCAACGGGATGTCGGCGTTGAGGGTTTCACGCACGGCCTTGCCGTTGTCCCAGGTCTCGGTGATGGCCAGCAGTTCGAGGTTCTGTTCGATGCGGTCGGCGATTTTCAGCAGCACCAGCGAGCGGTCCTGGGCCGAGGTCTTGCCCCAGGCGTCAGCGGCGGCGTGGGCGGCATCCAGTGCCTTGTCGATGTCTTTGGCAGTGGAGCGCGGGAATTCGGCGATGGGCTTGCCGTTGACCGGCGAGGTGTTAGTGAAATAGTTGCCGTCCACCGGCGCAACGAACTCGCCGCCGATGAAGTTGCCGTACTTGGCCTTGAAGGAAACGATCGAGCCTTCGGTGCCGGGATGTGCGTAACGCATGGTGGGTATCTCCTGCTTTTATGTTTATTGGAGTACAGCGGTGTTGCGCGTGATAAAGCGTAGAGCAAAGGTTGGGCCATCGCTTTACACACCTGTTAAATCAAGGGTTTGAGCTTTGTTGCGAGGTGTTGCGGTGACAAGGCTGGCACAGTCGGTGTGACAGTTTGTGCCATAAGCGATACACCCTGTGACCGGTGGGTCGGCGCGGGATTGCAATGGCCGGATGGCTGGGGGATGCTGGCTGCTCTCACGCAGGGAGAATAATAAGAACATGCACAACGATCATTTCAGTCGCCATGCTCAACAGGTCCTCACCGTCACCCGCGGGCAAGACCTCGCCCACGGCCCCGGCAGCGACCCGTCCATCGCCCGGTCCTGGTTGCGGTGCCTTGAGGACTATCACCTCGACCCCGCGCTGACCATGGCGCCCACCGTGCTGGAACACGGGCGCCTGCTGGAAAGTCGCGAGCGCTTGCAGCAAGTGCTGCGCATTGCCGGCAGTGAGATGAACAGCCTGCATCAACAACTTTCCGGCGCCGGCCATGCGGTGCTGCTCACCGATGCGCGTGGGGTGATACTCAACTGCGTTACCGCGCCGGCCGAGCGCAAGGTGTTCGAGCGTGCGGGGCTATGGCTGGGGGCCGACTGGAGCGAGGCGTGCGAGGGCACCAATGGCATCGGCACCTGCTTGGTGGAGCGCCAGTCGCTGACCATTCACCGCGATGAGCATTTTCGCGGCCGCCACACCGGTCTGACCTGCTCAGCGAGCCCGGTGTTCGATCCCCATGGAGAACTGCTGGCCGTGCTGGATGTGTCTTCTGCACGTGAGGCGGTGTCGCGCCAAAGCCAGTTCCACACCATGGCGTTGGTGAACTTGTCGGCCAAGATGATCGAAAGTTGTTACTTCCTGCGCCATTTTGAAAAGCACTGGCTGCTGCGCTTTCACTTGCAGGCGGAATCTGTGGGGTTGTTCAGCGAAGGGCTGCTGGCCTTCGACGGTGACGGACGTATCTGTGCGGTCAACCAGAGCGCCCTGAACCTGCTGGGCCAGGCGCGGGGCGGTTTGCTGGGGCAGCCGGTGGAAGCGTTTTTCGAATGCTCGCTGGACCAGTTGCTCGGCCGCGCCAGTGCCAATGCCACCGCCAGTTGGCCGTTGCGTACGCGCGATGGCCGGCATTTGTTCGCTGCGTTGCGTGGTCAGGCACGGAGTACACCGCCGGCGCCGATGGCCACGCCCGAGGCACCGCGCCTGCCGGGCATCTGCCTCGGTGACCCGGTGTTACAGAGTGATTTTCGCAAGGCCCTCAGGGTATTCGAGCGCGACGTGCCCCTGTTGATCAACGGCGAAACCGGCTGTGGTAAAGAAGCCTTCGCCAAGGCGGTGCATCAAGCCAGCCAGCGCGCCGACAAGGCTTTCGTTGCGCTTAATTGCGCCGCCATCCCGGAAAACCTGATTGAAAGCGAGTTGTTCGGTTATCGCGGCGGCAGCTTTACCGGCGCGCTGAAAGAAGGCATGCGCGGTAAATTACAGCAGGCCGATGGCGGCACCCTGTTTCTCGATGAGATAGGCGACATGCCTTTCGCGTTGCAAACCCGTCTTTTAAGGGTGCTGGAAGACCGCGTGGTGGTGCCCATCGGGGGCGCGCCGCAGGCGGTGGACGTCAGAATCATCAGCGCGACCCACCGCGACCTGTTAGCGCGTGTTGCCGACGGTAGCTTCCGCGAAGACCTTTACTATCGCCTCAACGGCCTTGAGATTGCCGTGCCGCCCTTGCGCGACCGCAGCGACAAAGCGCAATTACTGGCGTTTTTGCTGGCGGAGGAAGCCGCAGGGCAAGCGGTGGTGCTTGATGAGCCAGCGCGGCGCGCTTTGCTGGACTACGCCTGGCCGGGAAACATTCGGCAATTGCGCAACGTGTTGCGTACTTTGGCGGCGTTGTGCGAGGACGGGAAAATCAGCGTTGAAGACCTGCCGCCCATCATTCGCCAACCGCGCCCCGTGAGGGCTTTAGAGCCCCAGCAGGGGGGCGTTCTGGACGATGCAGAGCGTGTAGCGTTACTCAATGCACTCAAACAGCAACATTGGCACATGTCCCGCACGGCAGAAAGTTTAGGCGTGAGCCGGAATACGCTTTACAGGAAGTTACGTCGGCACGGAATTGAACGTTGTTCACACGCGTGATCTGCACGTTGTTACTGCAGCCCTCATAGTGCCCGCTTTTAGTCGCCCATGAGAGAAGTGGGTTGAAACGTTTGGATAAACCTTGCCTGATGTTTTTTGTGTGATTTGTATAGTTGTGAGCCACTCAGTCTCTGAATAGTTACTTGTTTTTATTCGGGTTCGGGTGTGGAAATGACAAATATTGAAGCAGTAAAAGTATCACCCATCTTATCCAGTACAGGGGCCGATGAGCCTCCTGCGGCTGGCGCCAGGGTTAGCACCGATAAAGCACATGATGAACGCAACACGGATGCTCAGGTGCCTGACACCCCCGAAACCCGGGCGGTGGCTGACGCTCAGTTGGCGAGGCCCTACGCGTTAGCATTAGCGACGCGCTCCTTTCACACCTCAATGGGGCCAATGGATGTTCAAGTGCCTGCGCAGTCCACACTCGGTCGTTGGCGGACCCAATTGGACGACGCCTTTAAAAGCCGGGGGTTTTTATCGTGGGCGAAAGAACAGGGCCTTGATAGCAAAAGCCTCAAAGTGGATCCGTTCGCCGGGGAATTGACGGAAATTGTAAATGGCAAGATCCACACTTTTTCCTTAGAAGACAATTCGGGTTGGTCGGACATCTCCAGGGTGCTGTTGTCGATTGCCAGGGTGATCGCTCCAAAGCCTGGGCAGGCGTTCAGTTATCCTTGGCCGGACGGTAAGGTGCCGCTGTACACGGTGGGTCGATTTTACGCAGAACCTATCGATCTCTCCCCTTCGCAAGCCGCCGCGCATCGAGAGAAACTGAGGGCCGGGTCAGCGTTTGAGTTCGCACCTGTGGGTCATGCGTCCCAGCGATCTGTCGAGGCGTTAGTGGAGCAGGGCAAGGCGCTGGGTGATGACGCTAATCGTCATGCACTTATCGCGGCGCTGAACGCCCAGGTAGACGATGCTGAAGGGAAAATAGATCTGAATAACGTTATGGTCCCGATTGACCGACGTTCAAGTTTATTTATCGAGGAGCAGCGCCGGGAGATAAGTGTTGCTCAGATGCTCGAAAATAAGGGGCATAAGCTACCTGGCAACCGTGCGCAGGCGCTTGGCTTGGCGAACGCACTCTCCTTTGACCTTGCCCATCGGATGCCTGGGGCCGACGGTGGGGGCGTCAGGCATATTGCGGGACTGCTGAATAAAACCGCGTTGCGCAAGATGAAGGCGGTAGTGGATCCGTGGAAGTTGAAACATGCAAGCCCGGCTCCTGATTCTCACGCAGGAGCCGGCAGTTTTATACGTAGCCTGATGAACAGGCCTGGGGCGCCTGCCCAGAAGATGATTCTGGACAATCCCTCATTGGCATTGGACCAGCTCATTCGGACGACCGATGCACAGACGTTGGGACTGGACATACAAAAAAGAATCAGCTCAGCAGAGTCGCCGACCGGTGCGATTGAGGCATTGACTGCGGCACTCTTGCAGGACCTTGATCCTAACCCGGATAAGTCATGCTTCAACGTGGCGGGTTATAACCTCTATCAACGCGACAATATGGGGGCTAGCGCTTCTGAGATTGTTAAACGTTTTACGACTTATCTTGAAACTAAGCTGGGCGCGGATGTGGCCCCTCTTGCTGCGCAGCTATTACTGTCCGCCGTCGCCCCTGAACTCAAAGTAAAAAATATTCCTCCCGAACTTGTTTTTGGGTCTTATACGTGGGCGGAATTTTCAATAGCGGTTGCACTGGTAGAGCAGGAAGATCGCGGCGGCGCATCGGGAAACATGACGTTTCGTCAAATAGTGGACTATGCCGATGTGCAACTTAATATCCTTGAGGATGAGGACGCGTTAGCAAGCATGTCGATCAATCCGCTTAGGGCGTGGGGGGTCGCTAACAAGGTGATAAAATACAGCCCCGACGGTCAATATACGCCCGAGGAAGTTGAGCAATCACAGCGCGTGTTAAAAAAGCAGAAAAGGGAGCTGGAATGGGCACGCACTGAGTTGTTGAAGCCGCCACCGACGCGGGAGTCGGAGGCGCTGTCTGAGTTCAAACGGGTGTACCCGGATGTTGATCCGACGAAGACAACCTTATGCAGTGTCATGGATAGCCGTTATATCGTATCGCCACTTGATGTCTATATGACGAAGCCTTTTGAGCCAGACAGGTGGAAGTCACGTGATGAAAAAGAGTTGCCTTGGACGCAGATGAAGTCTCGCTTTTCTGAGCTTGATAACAATATCGGTCAAACGTTTGCTGAGAAGTTTGAGGGCTATAAAAAGACTCAGGCCGCGGGGTGGGCTATTCAGTTCAAATATCAGGCGTCTTTGC
>NZ_VBVZ01000969.1 GCF_005863185.1 Pseudomonas edaphica | reverse complement strand
GCCCAATATCAATCACCCAATCCCCCTGGGCCACCACGCGCATCTCATGCTCCACCACAACCACCGTGTGCCCCGCGTCCACCAGATGATTAAGCTGACTCAGCAAACGGTCCACATCCCGAGGATGCAAACCCGTAGTCGGCTCATCCAACACATACAACGTCGCGCCCCGGGCATTACGTTGCAACTCGGTCGCCAACTTGATCCGCTGCGCCTCACCGCCGGACAGCTCGGTCGCCGGCTGCCCCAGACGCAGATACCCCAAACCGATATCCCGCAACACTTGCAACGAACGCAACACCCCAGGCTGCTCGGCAAACACCTCGACCGCCTGCTCCACGGTCAACCCCAGCACCTGGGCAATGCTCAAGCCTTGCCACTTGATCGCCAACGTCTCAGGGTTATAACGCGCCCCATGACACGTCGGACACGGCGCATACACGCTGGGCATAAACAGCAACTCGACACTGACAAACCCTTCCCCCTCGCAATGAGGGCAACGGCCCTTGGCGACGTTGAACGAGAACTGCCCGGCATCGAAATGACGCTTCCTGGCCGCCGGCGTTGCCGCAAACAATTTGCGCACGTTATCGAACAACCCGGTGTAAGTCGCCAGGTTAGAACGCGGCGTGCGGCCGATGGGTTTCTGGTCCACCTGCACCAAACGTCGAATCTGTTCCAAACCGCTGCTGACCCGCCCACCACTGCTTTGCGGGGCATCGTCTTCAAGGCTCGGTTCTTCGTCGCTTTCCAGCACACGGCCCAAGCCTGTGCCCACCAGTTCCAACAGCGCCTGGCTGACCAGACTGGACTTGCCCGAGCCGGAAATACCCGTCACCGCCGTAAAGCAACCCAGCGGGAAATCCACGCTTAGATCCTTGAGATTATTACGCGTCACCCCTTCAAGCTTCAGCCACCCCGACGGCTCACGTCGCGTCGTGCTGCAAACGCGCCGTTCGGCAAACAAATACTCGCGCGTCTGCGAGGCCTGCACATCCGCCAAACCGGCAGGCGGACCGCTGTACAACACTTGCCCGCCGTGCTCACCGGCCGCCGGGCCCACGTCGATCAGCCAGTCGGCGCGGCGCATGGTTTCCAGGTCATGTTCCACCACAAACAACGAATTGCCGGCCGCTTTCAAACGCTCAAGCGCAGTAAACAATGCTTCGCCATCCGCCGGGTGCAGGCCTGCCGACGGCTCGTCCAGCACATAGATCACGCCGAACAGCTGCGAGCCCAACTGGGTGGCCAGGCGCAGTCGCTGCAATTCCCCGGATGACAATGTAGGCGTGCTGCGCTCCAGGGACAAAATGAAGCTGTCGGTGGAAAAGCGCCTTGCCGCTCAGCGTATCGCCCAGGACTTGCTGGAGCGGGTCAGCACCCTCACCGAGTTGGGCC
>NZ_VBVZ01000968.1 GCF_005863185.1 Pseudomonas edaphica | reverse complement strand
TTCATCGCCACTGCGATTGAGCGGCGACAGCACGTTTTCGCAGAATTTGGCGCCTTCTTCGAGAATCGCGCTGACCATATCCGGGCTCGCGTCGGTGGCGCCCAAGGCGGCGTAGTGGCCGTGAAAATCAAACACGTTGTCGATCAGAAAGCGCATGTCGCGCAGGGGAGCTTTGTACTCAGGCATGGCAATGTCTCCGGCAGCAGATACTTTCAACCTACTGCCGGTCATCGCCTCGAACAATCACTGTAGAACCGCTGAATACACCGCCATCACTCAACCGGCAGCGCTCTCCATGCGCACCGCGCCGCGCCGGGTTTGCCCGGCAGCGACCACGCAGTTACGCCCCGCGCCCTTGGCCGCGTAGAGCGCCTGATCGGCGGACTTGAGCACTTCTTCAGGCGTGCGCTGCTCGACCTGGCGCTCGGCCACGCCGATGCTGACCGTCACCGACACACTCGAGGCGCCACTGCCCACCCGGCGTTGGCGGCCCTGCTGGTCGTCGTGGGGACGGTCCGGGTTGCGCAGCTTGATGGCGTAGTTGGCGATGATCTCGCGAATCTCTTCCAGGTGCGGCATGCACTCGTCCAACGTCTTGCCGGCGAACACCACGGCAAACTCTTCCCCGCCATAACGATAGGCACGCCCACCGCCATTGACCTTCGACAATTTGCTGGCCACCAGCCGCAGCACTTGGTCACCGACATCGTGGCCGTGGGTGTCGTTAAAGCGCTTGAAGTGATCGACGTCGCTCATTGCCAACACATAATTGCGCCCCAACCGTTGCATGCGCTCATTGAGCGCGCGCCGCCCCGGCAAGCCGGTGAGTTCATCGCGAAAGGCCATCTGATAAGCCTCGTGCGCCACGCCGGCGGCAATCATCAGCATTACCTGGCTGCACATGATGTTCAGCGTGAACGGCAGGATAAAGGTTTGCGGCAACATCCAGAACAGCCCCAGCAAACCCACCAGTTGCGCCGCGTGCAAGGGCCGCGGCTGATACCAGTACTGCGCCGCCAGGGTGACAAAACCAATCAGGAACATCGGGTACGACAGCTGGATCAGGCTCATCCAGCTGCCATGCAGCGCCGGCCAGCGAATCTCCGCCAGCCAGTTCAGCAAGGCTTGGGGGAAACTCTGCTCAAGCGCCAGGGCTACGCTGCCAAACGCAAAGAGCACGGCGCAGCGCGCCACAAAGTCGCGGAACAGGTGGGTTTTCTCCTGCCACAGCGCGTAAATGCTGAACAGCAACGGCAACAGCAAGCAACACAGATGGAACACCACCGCGGCGTCTTCACGGACGCGGCCGTTATCGCGGTAATAATCGGTCTGGGTGTCGAGCAGGAAGTAAACGACGTACACCGTGATCATCAGAAACAGCTCACGCTGGCGCCGATACACCGCGCAGTAC
>NZ_VBVZ01000967.1 GCF_005863185.1 Pseudomonas edaphica | reverse complement strand
CAGCCTGGTGATTCCGGCCTTGCAGCTGCGTGCCGGTGAGCAGTTGGCGATTATCGGGCCCAGTGGCTGCGGCAAAAGCACTTTGCTGGATTTGCTCGCGCTGGTGTTGGCGCCGGATCAGGTGGGCCGGTTTGAATTCGACAACACCGATATCGGCGGGCTATGGCGTGCCGATCAGCAATCTACCCTGGCTGCGCTGCGCAGCCAGCACTTGGGTTACGTGCTGCAAACCGGCGGCCTGCTGGGTTTTCTCGATGTGCGCGGCAATATTGCCTTGTCGCGGCAATTGCTGGGTTTGAAGGATGACGGCAGCGTGGCGCGCCTGGCTGAACAGCTGGAGATCAGTGACCAGTTGGCGAAGAAACCGGCGGACCTGTCGGTGGGCCAACGCCAGCGCGTGAGTTGCGCCCGTGCCCTGGCCCATGCGCCGCAATTGGTGCTCGCGGATGAGCCGACCGCGTCGCTGGACCCACTGAATGCCGAGCGCGTGATGCAGGCGTTGCTGGCCCAGGCCCGCGAACACCGTGCCGCCTGCGTGATCGCCACCCATGACGAACCCCTGGCCCGCGCCAGCGGCTTGCAGGTACGGCGCATCGGTTGCCGCCGCGACCCTGATGGCGGCGTCACGGCCACGCTCGGGGAGGTGTGCTGATGCGCATCGGCTTGGTGGCCTCGCTGGCCTGGCAGGATTACCGCAATGACGCCTGGCTGTCGGCCTGTTCGGTGCTGGCGCTGGTGGCGGTGATCGCGCCGCTGCTGGTGTTATTCGGCCTGAAATTTGGACTGGTTGGCAGTTTGACCGAACGCTTGGAGACCGATCCGGCCACCCGTGAAATTATCCCATTGGGCGGTGGCCGATTCAGCCGCGAATTTATCCAGCAGCTTGGCCAGCGCAGCGATGTGGCCTTTGCCGTGCCGCGTACCCGGCAAATTGCGGCGACCGCGCAGGTGGGCACGCTGGCGTTGGAAATGCTGCCGACGGCGGCGGGTGACCCGTTGCTCAGTGGTTTGCCAATGCCCAAGGGCCTGGACCAGATCGTGCTGAGCCACACCGCAGCCGAAAAGCTTGCGGCGCGGCCTGGGGATTGGCTGGAAACCCGCTTTGCGCGGCAAATGGCGGGGCGCGTCGAAGCCCGCAACGCGCGCCTGCAGGTGCTGGCGGTGTTGCCGTTGGAAGCCTTCGCCCGTGACGGCTTGTTTGCTGATTTGGGCTTGCTGGAAGCGGCGGAAGATTACCGCGATGGCCGTGCCGTGCCGGTGTTGGGCTGGGACGGGGATGAGGTCGGGTTGAACGAGCTGCGTGTGTACCCGGCGTTTCGTCTTTACGCACGCAACCTTACTGATGTGGAGCCGCTGCGGGTGTATTTCGCCGGGCAGAATCTGTTGGTGTCGACCCAGGCACAGACCATCTCCC
>NZ_VBVZ01000966.1 GCF_005863185.1 Pseudomonas edaphica | reverse complement strand
CAGGAAGTCAAAATGTGGGAGCTGGCTTGCCTGCGATAACGGTGTGTCAGCCAACCATTTGATGACTGGCCCACTGCAATCGCAGGCAAGCCAGCTCCCACATTGAAGTACACAAACCTTGAAATCAGCTCAACTCAAGCCAGATCGGCGCATGGTCCGACGGTTTTTCCAGCCCACGCAAGTCGTAATCCACCCCAGCATCCTTGACCCGCGACACCAGGCCGTTGGACGCCAGGATCACGTCAATGCGCAGCCCACGCTTGGGCTCATCTTCAAACCCACGGCTGCGGTAGTCGAACCAGCTGAAGCGGTCGGCCACGTCCGGGTTCAAGTGGCGGAAGCTGTCGACCAGGCCCCAGTTTTTAAGGCGGGCCATCCACTCGCGCTCTTCCGGCAGGAAGCTGCACTTGCCGGTTTTGAGCCAGCGCTTGGCATTGTCGGCGCCGATGCCGATGTCGATATCTTCCGGCGAAATATTGATGTCGCCCATCACTACCAGCGGCTGGTCATTGCTGAACTGGCTTTCCAGCAGTTGCTGCAAATCTTCGTAGAAGCGTTGTTTGGCCGGGAACTTGGTCGGGTGGTCGCGGCTTTCGCCCTGGGGGAAGTAGCCGTTCATCACGGTGATCGACTGGCCATGCTCGTCGGCGAAAGTGCCCCAGATAAAGCGACGCTGGGCGTCTTCTTCGTCGCTGGCAAACCCTTTGTGCAGGCTCAACGCCGGCTTGCGCGACAGCAGGGCCACGCCGTAATGGCCTTTTTGCCCGTGGTAGTACACGTGATAGCCAAGGGCCTGCACTTCGGCCAGCGGGAACTGGTCATCGTGCACCTTGGTTTCCTGCAGGCCGATCACGTCGGGTTGATGCTTTTCAATCAGCGCCGCCAGCTGATGGGGGCGGGCGCGCAGCCCGTTGATATTGAAGGAGACGATTTTCATGGTCGGCAGTCCAGTCTGGCAAAAGGCCGATGCTAGCCGACAAGTCGGACGGGGGCCAGCGTGGCGGTAGGGCGCATGCACTGCTAATGTCTGGGAACGACTGGTGCTGCACAGGTTCGTACCTATAAGAACGCCATCTTTTGAGTGGCGCCCAGGAAGATTGACTGTATGACTGACACTGCCACTGCCATTGCTGAAATTCGCCTGCTCAACAGCGACTATTCCCGCGAGTCCCGTTCCTTGTTGTATCAGGCCTATCGGCATGAACCGACCTTCGCTTACATCTTCGAGGCTGAGCGGTCGGGGTACGAACAGCGGGTGCGCGCCACCGTGCGTGAGCTGGTCAAGCAGCATTTTTTCCAGAAGCTTCCTGCCATCGGCCTGTTCGTCAACGACCGGCTGATCGGCATCGCTTTGATTGCGCCACCGCAACGGCGCCTGGGCATCACCGAGAGCTGGGCCTGGCAGTTGCGCATGTGGC
>NZ_VBVZ01000965.1 GCF_005863185.1 Pseudomonas edaphica | reverse complement strand
CCCGTTGGACTGCGAAGCAGTCCCATGCTCTTGAAGCAAAGAGCAAGGGCCGCTTCGCAGCCCAGCGGGAGCAAGCTCCCTCGCCACGGTTGCGGTGTTCTTTTTAAAGGCCAAACAGCCCTGCGCAAAGTTGACTCACAGGTTTACAATTGCCGCTCCTGATCAGGAGTATCCCTGTGCTGACTCATCTCGATTCCCAAGGTCGCGCCCACATGGTCGACGTCACTGACAAAGCCGTGACGTTCCGTGAAGCCGTGGCCGAAGCGCGGGTGCGCATGCTGCCCGACACCTTGAAAATGATTGTCGACGGCGCCCACCCCAAGGGCGACGTGTTTGCCGTGGCCCGCATCGCCGGGATCCAGGCGGCGAAAAAAACCAGCGACCTGATCCCGTTGTGCCATCCGCTGATGCTGACCGGCGTCAAGGTCGAACTGCGCGCCGACGGTGTGGACGCCGTGCATATCCTCGCGCGCTGCAAACTCAGCGGCCAGACCGGCGTGGAGATGGAAGCGCTCACCGCCGCCAGTGTCGCCGCGCTGACGATCTACGACATGTGCAAGGCGGTGGATCGCGGCATGACCATCGAAAGTATTCGCCTGCTGGAAAAGCTTGGCGGCAAAAGCGGGCATTTCAAGGCGGACCAGGCATGAGCATCAACGTATTGTTTTTTGCGCGTTACGCCGAAGCGACAGGCTTCGATTCGCTGGAGATGGAAGGCGAGTTCGCTACCGTCGATGCGGTGCGACTGGCGTTGGCGGCAGACCCTGAGTTTGCGGTGCTCAACGAGAGCAGCCTGATGTGTGCGCGCAACGAGGAGCTGTGCAGCCTCGACGAACCGGTGCAGGCCGGTGATGAAGTGGCATTTTTCCCGCCCGTGACCGGAGGCTGAGCATGGCCATTCGCGTACAGGCCGAGGCATTTGACCCCGGCGCAGAGGTCAACGCCATGCACGCCGCCAATGTGGGCGTGGGCGCGGTGGTGAGTTTTGTCGGTTATGTACGCGACTTCAATGACGGTCGCGATGTGTCCGGGATGTTCCTGGAGCACTACCCCGGCATGACCGAAAAAGCCCTGGCCAAGATCACCGTGGAAGCCGGGCAGCGCTGGCCGTTGCTCAAGTTGGAAGTGCTGCACCGGATCGGCGCGTTGGAGCCGGGCGAGCCGATTGTGTTTGTTGCGGCGGCCAGCGCGCATCGCCAGGCAGCGTTTGATGCCTGTGCGTTTGTGATGGATTACTTGAAGACGCGGGCGCCGTTCTGGAAGAAGGAAAACACGCCTGAAGGCACGCGCTGGGTGGAAGGGCGGGGCAGTGATCACGCGGCGGCGGATCGCTGGAAGTGAGCATCTGCTGAAGATCGATGGAGATCCAAATGTGGGAGCTGGGCTTGTGTGGGAGCTGGCTTGCCTGCGATACAGGCAC
>NZ_VBVZ01000964.1 GCF_005863185.1 Pseudomonas edaphica | reverse complement strand
AGGGCACCGTGACCCTGCCGGGCAACACCAGCGGCCAGCAGGTCGGTGTGGTGGTCAAGGATGGTGACACGCAGTCGCCTGCCACCAACGTTGATGTGCCGTTGTTGGCACCGCAGTTGGGCACTGTTGATCCTGAGACAGGCAATGTGGCGGTTACCGGCAAGCCGGGTGCGACCGTGCAGGTGCAAGATCAGAACGGCAACCCGATTGGCAAACCAGTCACTCTGGACGACAAAGGCCAGGGCACCGTAACCCTGCCAGGCAACACCAGCGGCCAGCAGGTCGGTGTGGTGGTCAAGGACGGTGACACCCAGTCGCCGGCCACCAACGTTGATGTGCCGCTGTTGGCACCGCAGTTGGGCACTGTTGATCCTGAGACCGGTAATGTGGCGGTCACCGGCAAGCCGGGCGCTACCGTGCAGGTGCAAGACCAGAACGGCAACCCGATTGGCAAACCAGTCACTCTGGACGACAAAGGTCAGGGCACCGTGACCCTGCCGGGCAACACCAGCGGCCAGCAGGTCGGTGTGGTGGTCAAGGATGGTGACACGCAGTCGCCTGCCACCAACGTTGATGTGCCGTTGTTGGCACCGCAGTTGGGCACTGTCGACCCTGAGACCGGCAATGTGGCGGTCACCGGCAAGCCGGGCGCTACCGTGCAGGTGCAGGACCAGAACGGTAACCCGATTGGCAAACCAGTCACTTTGGACGATAAAGGCCAGGGCACCGTGACCCTGCCGGGCAACACCAGCGGTAAGCAGGTCGGTGTGGTGGTCAAGGACGGTGACACGCAGTCGCCTGCCACCAACGTTGATGTGCCGCTGTTGGCACCGCAGTTGGGCACTGTCGACCCTGAGACCGGCAATGTGGCGGTCACCGGCAAGCCGGGCGCTACCGTGCAGGTGCAGGACCAGAACGGTAACCCGATTGGCAAACCAGTCACTTTGGACGATAAAGGCCAGGGCACCGTGACCCTGCCGGGCAACACCAGCGGTCAGCAGGTCGGTGTGGTGGTCAAGGACGGTGACACGCAGTCGCCTGCCACCAACGTTGATGTGCCGCTGTTGGCACCGCAGTTGGGCACTGTCGACCCTGAGACCGGCAATGTGGCGGTCACCGGCAAGCCGGGCGCTACCGTGCAGGTGCAGGACCAGAACGGTAACCCGATTGGCAAACCAGTCACTTTGGACGATAAAGGCCAGGGCACCGTGACCCTGCCGGGCAACACCAGCGGTCAGCAGGTCGGTGTGGTGGTCAAGGACGGTGACACGCAGTCGCCTGCCACCAACGTTGATGTGCCGCTGTTGGCACCACAATTGGGCCCTATCGATCCAGCCACCGGCAACGTAGTAGTCACCGGCAAGCCAGGTGCGACCGTGCAGGTGCAGGATCCAAGCGGCAAGCCAATTGGCAACCCAGTCACCCTGGA
>NZ_VBVZ01000963.1 GCF_005863185.1 Pseudomonas edaphica | reverse complement strand
GGCACGGCGCTATCGCAGGCAAGCCAGCTCCCACATTAGGTAAGCGGTGTGCCAGCTACACGTCGGCCGCTCAAGAAACACAAAGTGCCGCCCATCGCAGTCAATGCGCCCAACGCATAGAACATGCTGGTCGGCGCAGCGTTGATCAGCAAATAGCCGCAAATAACCGGGCTCATCGCTCCGCCAAACGCCGCCAGGTTTTGTGCGCCGTAATAACTGCCGCGCAATGCGTCGGGGGCGATGGTGTCGATAAACAGGAATTCCGACGGGTAAATGATCATCTCGCCCAAGGTAAACACGAACATTGCCAGGCACCACGTGAGCAGACTGTGAGCCTGGCTGAAACCGACCAGCCCGGCTATGAACAGCAACGTGCCCAGCACGATCCAGTAGCGCAACTGTTCGCGCTTGAGAAACCGGCCAATCTGGTACTGCATCACAATCACGGTGATGGCGTTGCAGGCCAGCACTGCCGACAGAATCTTCAGCGCCTCGGCGGGTTTGTAGGCCACCAGCAAAAACTGCGACAGATACAGGGTGTAGCGCCCGTGGACAATGGTGCTCAACAGGCTGCCACTGGTGAACAGGATCAGCGTGCGGTCGCTGCGCAACGTGCGCAGCGTGCTGAGGAAGCTCAAGGGTTTGTGGCTGTCATCGCGCTGGGTCGGTGGGATGCCGATCATCAGGAACAGGCTGCCAAACGCAATGGCGCTGGCGATCAAGAACGGCGCCAGTTGCATATGCCCGGCAATCACTACACCGATCATCGGCCCAGTGGCGTAGCCAACATTGGTCAGGGTGTAACGCAGGGAAAACACCTTGGCGCGATCACCCACCGGCAGGTTCTCGCTGATGATGGCTTTGGAGCCGATCAGGAACAGCGCCGAGGCGGCTTCGGTAATGACCAGGGTCAGGGTGGTGAGATAGAGGTTGCTGGCGAACGTCAGCAATAGAAAACCGATGGAGCTGGAGAGCATGGCCAGGATCAGCAGCTTGCGCTTTTCCAGGCGGTCGATGATGTAGCCGCCATACAGGCCCAGCAACGTGGCGATAAACACGGCAATGCCCATCAACAGGCCGATGTCCTGCTGGTTGAGGCCCAGTCGGGTACTCAAGAGCAAGGCCAGCAAGGGGCTGGTCATGGCGCGGCTGACCACGATGGTCACCGAGCAGATCATCAGGCGGCGAATTACCAGAGAATAGGTGGCCACGGTGGGGGCGAGCGTCCTTGTTATTGCTTCAAGACAACACAGATCTACGGTGAGAACAGATCAACAGTGAACACAGAGCCAATGTGAATACAGAGCTAATGTGAATACAGAGCTAATGTGAATACAGAGCTAATGTGAATACAGAGCTAATGTGGGAGCTGGCTTGCCTGCGATAGGGGTGGGTCAGCTTGAGTATTTCTCACTGGCCCACCGCTATCG
>NZ_VBVZ01000962.1 GCF_005863185.1 Pseudomonas edaphica | reverse complement strand
GCAGTTCGCTATCGCAGGCAAGCCAGCTCCCACACTGATTTCATCGGCGTTCAGATATCTGTCGGCACCCGCGCCAGCCCCCGCGCATCCTCCCGGCTGATCAGCCCTGCGCTGACCAACGCCTTCAAGCTCATATCCAGCGTTTTCATCCCCAACGCCCCGCCGGTTTGAATCGCCGAGACCATCTGCGCCACCTTGTCCTCGCGGATCAGGTTACGGATAGCTGGCGTGCCCAGCATGATCTCGTGCGCCGCCACCCGGCCGCCGCCGATTTTCTTAACCAGCACCTGGGACACCACCGCCTGCAGCGACTCCGACAGCATGGCGCGCACCATGGCTTTTTCCCCCGCAGGGAACACATCCACCAGCCGATCCACGCTCTTTGCCGCTGAAGTGGTGTGCAGCGTGCCCAATACCAAGTGCCCGGTCTCTGCCGCCGTCAGTGCCAGGCGGATGGTTTCCAGGTCACGCAGCTCGCCCACCAGAATCACATCCGGGTCTTCACGCAGGGCCGAGCGCAGCGCCGCCGAAAAACTATGAGTGTCGCGGTGTACCTGGCGCTGGTTGATCAGGGCCATTTTCGGCCTGTGGATAAATTCGATCGGGTCTTCCAGCGTGAGAATGTGCTGGCGCCGGTGCTGGTTGAGGTGGTCAATCATCGCCGCCAGGGTCGTCGACTTGCCGGAGCCGGTTGCCCCAGTCACCAGTACCAGGCCGCGCGGCAACTGCGCGATACGGCGGAAGACCTCGCCTAATCCGAGGTCTTCCAGGCTTTGCACTTCGGTCGGGATAGTGCGAAACACTGCGCCCATGCCGCGATCCTGGCGGAACACATTTGCGCGGAACCGCGCCAGGCCCGGCAGCGCGAACGCAAAATCCGTTTCAAGAGATGTTTCGAAATCCTTTTGTTGGTGCTGGTTGAGCAAAGGGCTTAATAAGTCCGCAACTTGCGTAGGCGAAAGCACCGGCCCCTCCAATGGCCAGATTTCGCCATCGACACGCAGCATTGGCGCCAGGCCAGCCGATAAATGCAGGTCGGAGGCGCCACGGCGCACGCTGGCCGTCAGCAGTTCAGTGATATCCATAGGGCTTTCCATTTCCAGTAGAATGCCGCGGACTCCATATCCACGGGTGCATCTTGAATGTCGACGATAGCAGACAACATTGGCCAGGTTAGCCAGCGCATCCGCGCCGCGGCCCACGCCGTGCAACGTGACGAAAGCAGCATCCACCTGCTGGCCGTGAGCAAGACCAAACCGGCCCAGGCCGTGCGCGAAGCCTATGCCGCCGGGATGAGAGATTTTGGCGAGAACTACCTGCAAGAAGCCTTGGGCAAACAGGCTGAATTAACCGACCTGCCCTTGAGTTGGCACTTCATCGGCCCCATTCAATCGAACAAGACTCGTGCGATCGCCGAGCACTTCGCCTGGGTGCATTCCGTGG
>NZ_VBVZ01000961.1 GCF_005863185.1 Pseudomonas edaphica | reverse complement strand
CACCAGAGTACTACGCATGTGAAGTGAGCCTTACGGTGGACATCGGCGGCACACGATATGCCGGCTGGTCACGCCTGAAGTTGAAAGAGCCAGGGCAGCGTCTGATCAGCCAGGAGCGTGCGTCTCTCAACGGCGAGGTGTTGAGCACAGTCGGTCTTGCATTGAAGGCGGCTTACATTGATGCGCTGGACAAGTCAAAAAGCGCGCACTGATTTAGGACCGGCTATCGGGCTGGCATCGTCGGTCAGAACTTTCAGGCATGTTAAGGGCCTAGAGCACCCGTTGCCTATTTTTCCTGGAGCCCAGTACCGATGTTGAACGCCGTGATCAAACCCGCCGTATTCGCTTTCGTCATCGGCATGTCCATGCTGCTGATCAGCCCTGCGAGCTCAGCCGCCAGCTTCGACTGTGGCAAGGCCAAAGCGCCTGACGAAATTGCGATTTGCAAAAACGTCAGCCTCAATGACCAGGATGTGACCATGGCGTTGCTCTACGACTTGAACAAGCACTTTATGGCCATGGGCGGGCGCGGCTCATTGATGGACGGGCAGGCCGAGTGGCTCAAACAGCGGCATGCCTGCGGGGCGAAAGTCAGTTGCCTGAGCGCTGCTTATACGCAGCGGATTGGTATGTTGCGCGGGTTCATTGATGAGCGGGTGATGACGAAAGGGCCGTTCTGAGTCATTCCAGACGCGGCAGTTAGAGGGCGACCAAGAGGTCGCCCATTTTTCTTTACAGCCCTACGCTCGCAATCTTCGCCCCATCACATCGAGTAAGTCGCAACCGTCACGCAGTGGAATACTTAACAGCAACGCGAAGTCCTGCAGCACAACAGTGTCGCTGCTAAGCCCATCGCGAAGCGCCAGGTTCTCCAGAAATTGAGTGACTGCCCGTATGCGAAACACCGCTGCATCATGCAGTGCGTCCAGTGGTGCCTGAGTGTCGATAAGCAGGGTAGGGATAATGCAATCGGGGCCTGTGATGGGCATATACCGATCTTGTGCAGTCATGGATCTTGCTCCTATATCTGAATGAGCCGTCACCTTCTGCCGCCAAGCAGAATTAGGGTGGCGGATTACGCAAGGTTGGCGGACCGGGGATATAGGACCCGGCACTTCCGAAGAAGTCCCTGCGCAACCCGCCATTGCACGAAATCACGGGCACAAAAAAGCGCCTGCAATCGTGTTGGGGGCGCTGTTGCGCCTATATCTGGTCGGACCGCCAAGTCCAATCGCAGCGTTTGCTGCGAGTTGAAAGGTTAACGTGCGAGGTTCTCAGGGGCAACAGGCAAATGGGCGGGATCTAAAATTTGGATCATTCGCCTGTGCGGTAATCTGCTTTCCTGTGGGAGCGGGCTTGTTGTGGCGAGCAGGCTTGTCCTGCGTTGGGTGGCGAAGCCGCCCCATTCAGTCGACGCGGTGGCTAGAAAAAGCCGGGGCCGCTTCGCAGCCC
>NZ_VBVZ01000960.1 GCF_005863185.1 Pseudomonas edaphica | reverse complement strand
CTACCCAATCGGCGGCTTCACCTGGCGCCACCCGCGCACCGACTTCGAACGCCCGGTCGTCATCATCAACGCCGCCACCTCGGTCCGCTGCCGCCACTATTCACGCTTCGCCGACTACCTGTTTGCCAACGGCTTCGACGTGATCACCTACGACTACCGTGGCATCGGCGAATCCCGCAGCGGCGCGTTGCGAGGCTTCAAGGCGTCGTGGTCGGATTGGGGCGTGCTGGATTTCGAGGCGATGCTGCAGCGCGCACAGCGGGAGTTTCCGGGGCAGCCGATTGATGTGGTCGGCCACAGTTTCGGCGGGTGCGCGGCAGGGCTCGGTGCTTGCGGCGCAGTGATTCGGCGCATCGTCACGGTCGGCGCGCAGTTTGCGTACTGGCGCGATTACGCGGCGAGCGGGCGCTGGCGCATGTTTGCCAAATGGCATGTGGTGATGCCGCTGGTGACGGCCCTGTGCGGCTACTTCCCCGGCAAGCGCATGGGCTGGCTGGAGGACACGCCGGCAGGCGTGGTGCGCGACTGGAGCATGCCGACACCGCGCTATGAAACGCGCCCCAGCGGGCGTGGCCTGAGCGAGCTGCCCTTTGCCCGAGTGAAGGCGCAGTTGCTGGCCATCAGCATCACTGACGATCCGTTTGGGACTGTGGCGGCTATTGAGCGGCTGCTGGGCTATTTTGAAAACAGCGCGCGCACTCACCTGCGAATCGCGCCCGGGGATATCGGCGAAAAAACCGTCGGGCATTTCGCCTTCTTTCGCAGTGAATATCAGGACCGGTTGTGGCCGATTGCGCTGGGATGGCTGCAGAAAGGCGAATTGGCGCCCGGCACACCCGGCGTGCGCGTCTAGATTTCCTTGGGATTTCCCCCAACCTGCGCTTCAATACCCCACCCCGATTAAGAACCCAAGGACGTTGAGCCCATGGCCTCGCCGAACAAGCAGCAAAAACGTGCCCACCGGGCCAAGGCCAAGGCCAAGCAAAACCGCACCCAGCGCGCCGTCGCGACCAAGCCGGATGCGTTCGCTGGCGACGACAGCCGCATTGACCTTGAGTCGGTGGATTTGACCGAATTGTTTGTCGAGATGCGCGCAGCCGGCGAGAGCAGCCAGCAGGCGTTGTGTGCGGCATTCCTGGCGCACCCACTGTTGGCCGTGGTGCTGGAGCAGGAAGGCGAAGAAGACGCGACAGATTTTATCCTGGCGGCGCTGATCGAGTATCGCCAGTGGGCGACGGACACCGAGGATGAAGCCGCGGCGCTGGCGTGGATTGAATCCCCGCAGTTCCAGGCCGATTACGTGGCGGCATCCCAGGCGTTGACCAACTCCCAGGACTGATACACAACACAATGTGGGGCTTGCCCGCGATGGCGGTGTATCAGGCGAAGAATTTATCGACTGCCAGCCCGTCATCGCGGGCAAGCCCGGCTCCCACAGGGTTCAGTGTTTCTAGCTGATAC
>NZ_VBVZ01000095.1 GCF_005863185.1 Pseudomonas edaphica | reverse complement strand
GGCGTACCACCCATTCGGCCATCTTGTTATCGCCGCCGATAAAGTCTTTGAGCGCGTCTTCCTGCATCATGCGGCGGATGCTGACTTTGCCCGGTTTGCTGCGCACGATCTTCTTTTCCATCGCCGCTGCGGTGTAGCCAGTCAGGTCGGGCAGCGCAGGCTTGGGCAGTTCCAGCGGCGCGGTGGGCGGGCTGGAAATGGTGTAGGTCTTGGCCTGTTGCAGTTCCTTGGCGATGGTCGGCGCCTTGGCCGCCGTATCGGCAAACGCTGTGGCGCTGGCCATCAGCATTGCCGCGACGAGTAGGCTTTGAGCATTCATTGCGCAGGCTCCCATCAGAATTTCCAGATCACGTCGACAAACGCGCGGTGCATGTACGAGTCGACCTGGCTGCCGTAGGCGTCACCCGGCTTGAACACGCCTGCACGAAAGCGTACCAGCGCCGACGGCTCGTCGATTGACTGGCTGAGGGCGGCCGGCAACAGGCCTTTCTTGAAGTATTTGGTGACCACCAGGTCCATCTCCTGACCCAGGTCTTTTTTGCCGTCTTCCAGCGGTAACGAGGTGCTGGACAGGATCGCACCGGTCACGTCGTCGGTGTTGTTCTGCACCGCATCGATGCCGTTGCTGCCCACCGGCTTGTTACCGTCCACACGCCAGAATTTGTGATAGACCAGGCTGGCGTCATAGTCCTCGCGCAGCTGCCAGGAACCGAACAGGCTCATGGACTGCATGTTGTTCATCTCGCCGCGAAACGCTTCGCCAAAGCGATGCACGCGGGACTGGGTGCCGGTCCAGTTCGAACGGTTGCTTTGCAGGCCGTTCTGCTCGTACTCGGCGCTGGCACGGGAATAAGCCGCACCGACTTGCCACTGCGGGTCGAGGCGCAGGCGCACGCCGATGTCAGTGGCCCAGCCATTCACGTCGTCGCTGCGTTTGGCCTGGGTTGGGCGGGTGCCGTCGGCGTTGAGGGCGTTGACCGTGTCGCGGTTGCCTTTCATGCCGGTGACGCTGGCCCAGTAGTTGACGGTGTTGGTGTTGCGCCAGTTGTAGGCGTCGCTGTTGGCTTCGATGCCGAGCCAGGTCAGGTCGCCGTTTTCGCGCTTGTCCAACGAGTCGGTCGCCACGCCCGGTTCCGGGTAGTCGAGCTTACCGTTGTCATGGGTGTGGTGGGCGCGCAAGCCGATCCACTGGCCTGGGGTCCACTGGTAGGCGGCGTCGGCGTAGAGGTGCTGGCGGTCCTTGTCCTTGGGCGACAGCTCCTTGAGGTCGGTGCGGTATTCGCTGAAGCGTTCGGCAGCGCCGCCATTGGCCTTGAGCAAGGTGGTGTCGAAGGTCCAGTTCAGCGCTTCGATATTGGTGTCGCGCCACTGGCCGTCGTCATTGCGCAGGCGCTGGCGACCGAACTTGAGGATCTCGCCGGGGTAGGGCGTAAAACCGCTGTAGCCGACCCAGAACTCGCGCATGGCCAGGTAGTTTTTCTTGGACTTGCGGTCGTTGTTGGTGGTTTGCTGATTTTCGTCATCGGCCGATTGTTGCAGGGGGTCGGTCTCGATGATGTCACTCGACACGACCGCCTGCCCCATGGCGTAGGCGCTCCACGCGCCGCTTTCGCCGTAGACCCACGGGCGCAGGTCGAGGCCGATGCCGTTCACATCGCCGCCTTTTTGCGTGCCGAGGTCGCGGTCATCTTCGGATTGTGCGGTGGCTTTGACTTCCAGGCCGAAGTTCTTGGCTTCGGTCAGCGCGGCCAGGGTCGGGCACGACCACAGCAGGGCGAAGGTCAGGCCGATACCGGCCTTGACGAATGGGTTGAGCTTCATAGGGATTCCTCGCCGTCTTCTTCTTGCAGGGCGTGCAGTTGCAGCGTGCTCTGGGCCAGGGTGCCGCGCGTGGCCAGTTCCTGTTGCACCAGGCGTTGGCCTTCGGCGCGTTGTTCTGGCGTGAGCGGGGCTTCGAGCTGCGTGGCCAGGTCATTGGCCTCTGGCGTGTCCTGGGCTTTGGCCAATTGGCTGAAGACATAGGCGTTCAATGGGTCGGGCTTGGTGCCCTTGCCCTGGGAGAACAATTGCGCGATGGCGAAGTCGGCGCTGTTCTGGCCGTTGCGTGCAGCGGTCAGCAGGTGGTCGAGGGCTTTTTGCGAGTAGACCTTGCCCAGGTAGCCACGGCGGTAGATCTGGCCGAGGTAGTAATCGGCGGCGACTTCACGGCCCACGGCTTTCTCGAAATGCGCTTCGGCAGCCTTGGCGTCTGCCGGCACCCATTTGCCTTCGTAGTAGAGCTTGCCCAGCAACAGCTCGGCGCGCGGCTGGTCGGCGGCGCGGCCGTTGTCCAGGTACTTCATCATCTGGTCGACGTCGCCCAGTTCGGGGAAGTCGTAGAGCAGTTGCGCCAGGCTGACCCAGGAGGCCGGGTAGCCGGGGGCGATTTTTTCCAGCAGCGCCTGGGCGGTTTTTTCATCCGGCTGGCCGAGGGTCGCGTCACCCAAGACGCGGGCCACGCTGTCGACACGCTGGGCGGTGACGGTGCCACGGGCGTAGCCGGCTTCGAGCTGCTTGAGCAGTTCGGCCTGTTTTTCCGGCTCGGCTTTTTTCTGGTAGACCGTGGCCAGTTCGACGTAGCAGATATCGGTGGTGTTCAGCGACGCCTTGCAGACGCGCTCCACATCATCCAGGTGCTGGTCGTAGGTGCCCTGGGTGCGGTATAGCAGCACTTGGGCCAGGCCGGCTTCCGGATAACCCGCCGCTTGCCATTTGCTGATCTGCTGCTGGGCGTTCACGTTGGGGAAGCTGTGCGGGTATTGCAGGTACAGCATCGCCAGTGGGATCAGGGTGTTGCCTTCGCCATTGGCAAAGGCTTTTTTCAACAGGCCTTCGGCTTCGTGCTGTTCGGCTTCGGTAGCGCCGGGTTTGGCCACCAGCAGGCGGCCCAGACGTGCCTGGGCTCGCGGCGACGTATCGGCGGCCGCGCGGTAAGTGGCCTCGGCCTGGCGGATCTGCTCGGGGTCGCGGGTGGTGACCTGGATGTCAGCGAGGCCGACTTGGGCTTCGCTGTAGCCCAGGTCTGCCAACTGCTGGTAGTTCTGTTGGGCGGTGACCGTGTCGCCACGCTTCAACGCTTCGTTGGCCAGGCGCTGGTCGGGCAGGCCGGCGCAACCGGCGAGGCTGACCGCCAGTGCCAATGTGCAGAATACAGAGGCGAAGTGCGACCCGCTCTGTGTGGGAGCTGGCTTGCCTGCGATGCGGGCAACTCGGTCTTTCAGGTGCACCGAGTCGATCCCATCGCGGGCAAGCCCGACTCCCACAGTGCTCTGTGTTGTGCTTGAAATAGGGTTCACAGGCATGTCCTCCGCTTACAGACCGTGAGCCATGGCTTTATCGATCAGCCAGTTCAGCGAAGGGCCGCGGTCGCTGGTGACTTCCACTGGGCGGCCGGCATAGGTGCTGTCCAGCGGCGCATCCGGCTTGATCTGCACGCGAATGTCTGAAGACAAGTCGGCGCTGTTCAGGCTGGTGCTGCTGACGATGGTGCCGGTACGGATCTGTTCTTCGTCGGCGACCTGGAAGTTCACCTGGGTACCTGGGCGTACGTCAGCGAACTGGCGATAGGTAAAGCGCGCTTCCACATTGGCCTGGCTGCCGCGTGGCACCAATTGGAAGATCACATCGCCCTTGCTGGCGTACTGGCCGTCGGCGACCAATTGCTGGGCGACCACGCAATCGCACGGCGAGGTCAGGGTGCCGGTCATTTGCTTGCCGAACAGCTCTTCAACCTTGGCCGGTTGCAGCTGGTCTTCGTCCAGATGGCCCTTGAGCACATCGAGCATGCTGGTGCTGAACGTCGCCAGTGGCGCACCTTTGGCTGCAACCGCGTCGCCTTTGAGCAGGCTCTGCACGGTGCCGTCGCGCGGCATGGTCACGTTCATGCCGGGCACGCTGACGAGGCCGGCCTGGGCGTGGCTGACGAAGTACATGCCGTACACCGACTTGAACACAAAACCGAACGCGGCGAGGCCGACAATGAAGATCCCGGCGCTGAACACCACCGCGCGCAGGCGGCCGAACGCGGTCATGCCGCTACCGCCGTCCTTGACCTTGCGCGCCTTGGTGAAGTTGTCGCGTTGCAGGGTGGCCAGCACGTCGCCCATGGTCACGATGTCGCCGGACAGGTGCGAAGTGATCAGGTGGCGCAGGGTGGAAATATCCTGGGCGTCGAGGTTCTGGAACTGGCAACCGGTGCGGCCGCTCTGGCGGTCGTAGGAGCGAATCTGCAGCTCTACATCCATCGCCAAACCGAGGTTATCGATCACGAACTGCAGGCGGCCCTTGTGCACTTCACCGACGGTCAGCGGCTGGGTGGCGGTGAACGCCAGGCCACCGGCGGACAGGTCGATCACCCGTGCTTCGGTCTGGGTACGGTCGGTGTTGAAGAAGCGCAGCTTGGCCGGGATTTTGACCCGGGCATGTTGGCGCTGGGCTTCGGATTCGTGGACAACGTTGGCGTTTACTGGGCTGTTCATATGTTCGATTTCCTAGTTAATTCAGGCTTGGCTGGGTCAGACCATCATCAGCAACACGGCGACGAAAATGCTGCCGGCGGAGAAGGTCATGGTCCGAGACGACCAGGTGTTGAACCAACGTTGAAAGCTGGCCAAATCGCGGGTCAGTTTGGTGTCCTGGCGGGTCCAGGACTGTTGATCAAGGCGGAAGAACACGTAGATCTTCACCAGCGCGCCCATGATCTGGTTGTAATAGAGAATCACCGGGTAGGCCGGGCCGATCTTGTGGCCGGAGCACGACAGCAGCAGGGTCAGGATCAGGCGGGTGATACCGATCCACAGCAGGTACGCGAGGATGAACGCGCCGCCGTATTTGAAGGTGGCGATGATCGCCACGGTCAGGCCGAGCAGGGAGGTCCACATCGATACGCGCTGGTCGAACAACACGATGCTGGTGAACAGGCCCAACCGACGCATACCCAGGCCCAGGGCGCGGGAGTTCTGGCGCAGGTTGTTGCCGTACCAGCGGAACATCAGCTTGCGGCTGGCCTTGATAAAGCTCTTTTCCGGCGGGTGTTCCACGGTGTGGATCGCGGCGTCCGGCACGTAGAAGGTGTCGTAGCCCAGGCGCATCAGGCTGAACCAGCTCGACTTGTCGTCACCGGTCAAAAACTTGAAGCGGCCCAGGCGCCAGTGTTGCAACGAGTCGCTTTCCACGTCGGCGATAAAGCCGGGGTCGGTCACGACGTTGGCGCGGAACACCGACATACGACCGGTCATGGTCAGTACGCGCTTGGACAGGGCCATGGAGCACATGTTGATGTGGCGCTGGGCGAAGCGCAGCTTGTGCCATTCGCTCATGATGTAGCCGCCGCGTACTTCGCAGAATTCGTTGGTGGTCAGGCCACCGACATTGCCGAACAGCTGGAACCACGGCACGGTCTTGCGCACTACACCTTCGGCGAGCACGGTGTCGCCATCGATCACCGCCACCACGGCGCGGTCATCCGGCAGGTGGCGCGAGATAGCGCGGAAACCGAAGGCCAGGCCGTCGCGTTTGCCGGTGCCGGCGATGCGCACGAAGTCGAGCTTTACGCGCTCCGGCGGGTTCATGCGTTCCCACAGGCTTTTCACCAACAGCTCATCGGACATCTCCACCAGCGAGCACACCACGGTGGTTGGGAAGCCGCACTCGATGGCTTCGCGAATCACCGAGCTGTAGACCTGCGCGGTGGTCAGCGCGTCGATACGGAAACTGGTGACCATCAGGAATACGTGGGACGGGTCGGCCGCCTTGCCCAGCTTGCGCACCTTGCGGCGCAAGTGCGGGTAGACCACGTACAGGAACAGCATGCCGCGAAAGAAATGCGTAGCACCCATCGAGTAGCGCCAGATACCGACGGCGCCAATCAGGAAAATAAAATTCTTCGACTGCGAGTCGAACGTACTGGCTGGCAACAGCAGGGCGAGACCCATCAGCAGGCTGAGGAAGAACAACCAGCCGGCCGATTGCAGTAATACATGTTTTAACTTGGACATAAGCGTCATCCGGAAGGGAAGGAGGCTTCAGGCTGCACGCGCTGGGGATAAAGACACGTGCAACCCGAAACTTGCCGTCGCTGTTACCAGCAAATGCCTTCGGTACGGCTGCTGACACTGGTGGCCTGGGACATGAAGCCCACCAAGTCGATCACCTGTTTGCCGTGAGGTGCGTTGTGCGCCAGGGCACGGAATTTCTCGTCACGGTTGCCGAGGATGATCACGTCGGAGTTGTTGATCACGTCGTCGAAGTCGGAATTGAGCAGGGACGACACATGCGGGATCTTGCCTTCGATGTAGTCCTTGTTCGCGCCGTGGACACGGGCGTATTCGACGTTGCTGTCGTAGATGCTCAGGTCAAAACCCTTGCCGATCAGCATTTCCGCCAGTTCGACCAGTGGGCTTTCGCGCAGGTCGTCAGTGCCGGCCTTGAAGCTCAGGCCCAGCAGGGCGACTTTGCGTTTGTCATGGCCGGCGACGATGTCGAAGGCGTTCTGTACCTGGGACTCGTTGCTGCGCATCAGCGAGTTGAGCAGCGGCGCTTCCACATCCAGCGAGCTGGCGCGGTAGGTGAGGGCGCGCACGTCTTTGGGCAGGCACGAGCCGCCGAACGCGAAGCCTGGGCGCATGTAGTACTGGGACAGGTTGAGGGTCTTGTCCTGGCACACCACTTCCATCACTTCACGACCATCGACGCCGACAGCCTTGGCGATGTTGCCGATCTCGTTGGCGAAGGTGACCTTGGTGGCGTGCCACACGTTGCAGGTGTACTTGATCATCTCGGCGACGGCGATGTCCTTGCGGATGATCGGTGCATCGAGTTCTTCGTACAGCGACTGCAGGACATCGCCGGAGGCTTTGTCGAATTCGCCGATGACGGTCATCGGTGGCAAGTCGTAGTCGGCGATGGCCGTGGATTCACGCAGGAACTCAGGGTTCACCGCCACGCCGAAGTCGACACCGGCTTTTTTGCCGGAGCAGTCTTCCAGAATCGGGATCACTACGTTGGCCACGGTGCCTGGCAGTACGGTACTGCGCACTACGATGGTGTGACGGGTGGTTTTGTCACGCAGGACAAAACCGATCTCGCGGCATACCGCTTCGATGTAGTTGAGTTCCAGGTCGCCGTTTTTCTTGCTCGGCGTGCCCACGCAAATCATCGACAGGTCGGTATCGCGGATGGCGTCGGCGAAGTTGGTAGTGCCGCGCAGTCGACCGTTTGCGATGCCTTGGCTCAACAGTTCGCCCAGACCCGGTTCAACGATCGGCGATTTACCCGCGTTGATCAGGTCGATCTTATCCTTGGAGATGTCTACGCCGACCACTTCATGGCCACGGGCAGACAGGCAACCGGCACAGACTGCGCCAACGTAACCCAAACCAAATATGCTGATGCGCATCGCAATTACCTCTTTGTTTAATACAGGCCATTAGATGGCTGGAGTTCATGTTTGCAAGCGTCACTGATGCCGCGAAAGTTGGGCGAATAGACGCCGACTTACCGCGTGCAGGCATGTTTAATGACGAGTGACTAATAAGTGCACCCAAGGTGTGCGCAACGTGGCCTTGTTATTGGAGCTTGCCCTGAAATGCAGCCGGCCTTCCTGGGAGAAGGGCCTGGCGTCAGTGCCGAAGAGCCTTGATAGAGGCTGATAGCCTTTAAATATCAATGCCTTGGGTTGTATCACTGACCCATTAGGGGAAGCTTGGCCTTGGTCTTATAGTGCGTGGCAATTCATCCTTGTCGCCGCTATCAACTAATCAATTGGCAATATGACTCCTGAGTCAAAGTTGAAATATGACAACTTTGCTACTTCCGTGGGTTGGTCATGTAAGTCATCTCTTACAGCAACAGAGAATTTCGTTACCGGTGGTATGAGCGGTGCTTGAGGGTGAAGTTCCTGGCCGCTCATCCTGTTTCCGGAAATTTCTTGAAATATTAGAAAAGATGGCACTGGTACTATATTGATAGCACTTGCTATTTGGGCGAGTGGATATGGGGAGTTGAAGAGAGGGGATAGTTTTGTGCCACTAGTGTTTGAAAAAAGTGGTGCCACTACGAAAAAAAATGACGAATGTCGAGTGAAAGATTCGTTAGGAATCTGTCTGCGGATTTTTTGACGTCAAATAAATGACTTTTCCGGCGTGGAATGCAGACTGTGGGAGCTGGCTTGTCGGGTCGCCGCATCGCTGCGATAGCGGTGGATCAGTCAGTATTTCTTTACCTGACACTCCGCCATCGCAGGCGAGCCAGCTCCCACAGTTCGAGTGCGGGGTGAGAGCGGGCGCTATTCCGGTGCGTGATCGCGCAGGAACACCAAATTATCCGGCTTGGACTGCTCCGCATTGAAGCGATAACCCTGCACATCAAACTGCTTCAGTTTGGCAGGATCATTGATGCGTTCTTCAATCACAAAACGGCTCATCATGCCCCGCGCCTTTTTGGCGTAGAAGCTGATGATCTTGTACTGGCCGTTCTTCAGGTCCTTGAACTCGGTGTTGATGATCCGTGCGTTCAGAGCCGTGCGCTTGACCGCCGAGAAGTACTCGTTGGAGGCCAGGTTGAGCAGCACGTCGTCGCCTTGTTCGGCCAGCGCTTCATTGAGCCATTCGCTGATGCGCGTGCCCCAGAATGCGTAGAGGTCTTTGCCGCGGGCGTTGGGCAGTTTGGTGCCCATCTCCAGGCGGTACGGCATTATCAGGTCCAGCGGGCGCAGCAGGCCGTAGAGGCCCGAGAGCATGCGCAGGTGGTCCTGGGCGTAGCTGAAGTCGGCATCGCTGAAGGTTTCGGCATTCAGGCCGGTGTAGACGTCGCCCTTGAACGCCAGCAGCGCCTGCTTGGCGTTGGCCGGCGTGAAGGCCGGGGTCCAACTGCCGAAACGGGCGGCATTGAGGCCACCGATTTTGTCGGAGACGTGCATCAACTCGCTGATTTGCGCCGGGCTCAATTCGCGCAATTGTTCGATCAGCTCCTGAGAGTGGTCGAGGTATTGCGGTTGAGTGAAGCGTGGGGTTGCCGGCTTTGACTCGAAGTCGAGGGTTTTGGCGGGGGAAATCACCATCAGCATGAAGTTGGCTCCTGTAATCGTGGCAGGGATTCTAGGGGGTTGAGTGGTTTGACTCCACCTATGATGGCGATAGGCACGATCCGCTATGATGGGCGGTAACTCTGGAGAGGGAGACCCTGCGTGCGCCTAGCACTATTATTGTCAGCCTGCTTACTGTGCCTGAACGCCAGCGCCGCGCCTGTGGATGTCGCCAGCCTGGACCGTGGCATCTGGCCCGAAAAGCTCAGCAGCCCGGCGCTGTTCGATGTCGCTTCGCGCGCTGAAATCCTGATGTTCGCCCATAGCCTGCTGGCCAGCGAAAACCAGGATGAGGCCGCCCTCAAGCAGCGTCTTGGTCTGAAAAACATAAACCTCGCCGCCATCGACGACCTGCGTCGCCAGCTCTGGCAGCGCCTGCTGGAAAACTACACGGCGGCCCAGCAGAGCTGCGAAGAGGACGCCTCGTTCTGCTACCTGGTGGAAAACATGGACGATCTGCGCGAGCAGGCGGGCAAGTTCCAGGTCAGCGATAACTCCTTCTATATAGGCTGGGCCGGGCCCAGCCATAACTTCCATGAACGCTACCTGGACGAACTGTTGCGCAAAGCCGCGCTGTTCCCGCAGATCAGCAGCGAAGTGCTGCGTTTTGGTGACCACGAACGCAATGGCGACGAGTTCAACGACCGTCTGTTCCTGCTGACCTTCGACGGCGGCCCGGCGCCGGTCAGCGGCAATACCGACTGGCTCACCGACTACCTGCGCAAGCAGAAGATGAACGCCATGTTCTTTGCCCTTGGCAGCAGTTTGCAAACCCGTGTGGAGCGCAGTTCCAGCAGTGACGTGCAGGCCTTGTACCAAGGCCAGTGCGTGGGCACCCAGGGTTGGCAATACCGCTCCCACAGCCATTGGGTCGAGTGGCAAAGCTCGATTACGCGCAGCGCTGCGCTGGTGCAGAACCTGATGCCGGAAAACTACGTTCCGCTGTTTCGCCCGCCCTATGGCCAGCGCCGTGCCGACAGCCAGGGTTTCTTCCAATCCCAGGGTTTGCAGGTGGCGTTGTGGGACATCGACTCCCAGGACGAACCGGGCAAACTCAAGGCCGATGAGTCGGCGCAACGGGTGCTGACGTTGATGCTGCTGTGGCGCAAAGGCGTGATCGTGTTTCACGACACCCAGGACAAGGCGCGGGTGGCATTGCCGATGTTATTGCAGGCAACGGCGCAAAGTGGCTTGGGGTGGCAGGACTGCCGGGAGGCATTTCGCTGAAGTGCCCGGCCCTGTTAGGGATGGGGGAATTCAGGGGTGATTTTGTGCGACATTTCGATGCAGGCGGACTTCCGACTTTAACGGGGTCACTGGCACTCGGCTAGTGCTATTCGTCATCCTGAAAAATAAACTTCAAAAAAGCGTCAAAGTGCTTTTTCCTGTCATGGGTTTTGCGGTATTACGAAGTCAGATCGCCGAACCCTGCAACACAGGTGGCGTCTTCCAAGACTCCTCATGTGGGCACTGCACTTGACGTCACTCAGGTGCAGTCGGTGGTCGAATCGAGGCGCAGCACCGCCCAGGTATTGCGTCGAATGGCTCCCACAAAGGTGACCGAGTATGGATGATCATGGACGTAACCCTTCTTCCGACCAGCCAATCCTTTATGTGCTTGATACCAACGTATTGATCCACGATCCAAACGCACTGCTTAACTTCGAAGAACACCACGTCGCCATCCCGATGATCGTGCTTGAGGAGCTCGACAAACTCAAAAGCGGGCACCACAGCGTGGCTGCCGAATGCCGCCAGGCGATCCGCCTGATCGACAAGACCTTGGGCGAAGCCTCACCCGAGGACGTTGAAGTCGGCGTGCCGATCCAGCGCGGCAAAAGCGGGCCTAAGGGCTTGCTGTCGATTCTGATGAGCAAGCGCAGCGAGCCCAACAGCCTGCTGCCGGAAAACCTCAACGACAACAAAATCATCAACCAATTGATCGACCTGCACGCGCGCGACAAGGACCTGCGCCTGGTGCTGGTGACCAAAGACATCAATATGCGCCTCAAGGCACGAGCGTGTGGGATCGCTGCCGAGGACTACAGTACCGACCAACTCGTCGACGACGTGTCGATGCTGTCGCGGGGTTATCACACCGTGACCGGCTCTTTCTGGGATCTTGTCAGCAAGGTCGAAACCCGTCAGGACCATGGCCGTACCTGGCACCAGGTGCAGTTGATCGACAACCTGCCGGCCGTGCACATCAATGAATTCATCATCGACGAACAGGGTTTTGTGGGCTGGATCAAAGAGATCCAGGTCGACAAGCTGCTGATCCTCGACCTGCATCAGGAACCCCTGTTGCACCAGGAAGCCTGGGGCCTGAAACCGCGTGACATCTACCAGAGCCTGGCGCTGTATGCGCTGCTCGACCCGGACATTCACCTGGTCAACCTGACCGGCGCTGCAGGCTCGGGGAAAACCATCCTCGCCCTGGCGGCCGCCATTGAGCAAACCATGGTGACCAAGCGTTATCGCCGCATCATCGCCACCCGCAGCGTGCAGGGCCTGGACCAGGAGATCGGCTTTCTGCCCGGCACCGAAGCGGAAAAAATGGAGCCGTGGCTGGGGGCGATCACCGACAACCTCGAAGCCTTGCACATGGATGATGAAAACACCCATGGCAGCGTCGACTACATCCTCAGCAAAGTGCCGTTGCAGTTCAAATCCCTCAATTACATCCGAGGTCGCAGCTTCCAGCAGAGCCTGATTTTGATCGATGAATGCCAGAACCTCACGCCGCACCAGATGAAAACCATCATCACCCGTGCTGGCGCCGGTTCCAAAGTGGTGTGCCTGGGCAACCTGGCACAGATCGACACCCCTTACCTGTCCGCGACCAGCTCCGGGCTGACCTACCTGACGGAACGCTTTAAAGACTTCCCGAACGGCGTGCATATCGCGCTGCAAGGGGTACCTCGTTCGATCCTGGCCGAGTACGCCGAATCCCATCTGTAATCGCCCATGCTGTAGTTAGTGGCTAAATGCCACAAAAAACCCCGAATTTCTCGCGAAGTTCGGGGTTTTTGTTATGGGCGACATTTGTCTTCGTTAATGCGTCCTGGGTGCTTGTAGGCTTTGTAATTATTTTGTTACATTTTTTATCGCCGAAAACTATAAGAAAACAGCGTAACCCCGTCGAAACGCGATCGCTTTGATTCGACGATTTATTCAAGACCCGGCGTTGGTCTTGCGCGTGATCCTGCCTATTACAAAAAGCCCGATACATCGCTCATTGACGAAGCACATATCCAAAGGGAAAGGAAAATGGACGCAGCAGGTAATGGCTTCACTTTGTCGCAAAAACGCAAGCGCGCTACAGGCTCCAAATCGATACCCCTTACACCCATCGCACTCGGCTTGGCCTTATGGCTGGGACAAGGCTCTATAGCCTGGGCCGATGACGCCAACCCCTACACGTCGCCAGTGCTGGAGTCGGCCTTCAGGAAAGCCGTTGCTTCATTTGGGCCCAACACCGACGTGTATAAAAACCTGCGGTTCGCCTACGCCGATATCGTCGACCTGGCCGCCAAGGACTTTGCCGCACAGTCCGGCAAGTTCGATTCGGCCCTCAAGCAAAACTACGAACTGCAACCGGAAAACCTCACCATCGGCGCCATGCTCGGCGATACCAAGCGGCCGCTGGACTACGCCTCGCGCCTGGATTACTACCGCAGCCGGCTGTTCAGCAACAGCGGGCGCTATACCACCAATATTCTCGACTTCTCCAAGGCCATTATCGCCAACCTGCCGGCGGCCAAGCCCTACACCTACGTAGAGCCTGGCGTGAGCAGCAACCTCAACGCGCAACTGAATGCCGGCCAATCCTGGGCGGGCGCCACCCGTGACTGGAGCGCCAACGCGCAAACCTGGAAAACCCCCGAAGCCCAGGTCAACTCCGGCCTGGACCGCACCAACGCGTATTACGCCTATGCTTTGGGCATGACCGGCAAGGGTGTGAACGTCGGTGTGCTCGACTCGGGCATCCTCACTGAACACTTCGAGTTCCAGGGCAAGAATGCCCAGGGCCAGGACCGTGTGCAGGCCGTAACCTCCACCGGCGAGTACTACGCCACCCACCCGCGTTACATTCATGACACGCCGGACGGCCAGTTCCAAAAAGGCGAGCACTTCAGTATTTCCGGCGAGTACGACCCGAAGATCAATGACGGTCACGGCACGGAGATGTCCGGCGTACTGGGCGCCAGCCGCAACGGCACCGGCATGCATGGCATTGCGTTTGATGCGAATATTTTTGTCGCCAATACCGGCGGCACCGATGACAACCGTTTCCAGGGCTCCAATGACCTGGACTACAACGCGTTCATGGCCAGCTACAACGCGCTGGCGGCGAAGAACGTCTCGATCGTCAATCAGAGCTGGGGTCAGAATTCGCGCAATGATGTGGAAAACCACTTCGGCAACGTAGGCGACAGCGCGGCCGATAATTTGCGCGACATGACCGCTGCCTATCGCCCGTTCTGGGACAAGGCCCATGCCGGGCAAAAAACCTGGATGGACGCGATGGCCGACGCCGCGCGGCAGAACACCTTCATCCAGATTATCTCGGCGGGCAACGACAGCCACGGTGCCAACCCGGACACCAACGCCAACCTGCCGTTTTTCAAGCCCGATATCGAGAGCAAATTCCTCTCGATCACCGGCTACGACGAGACCAGCGCCCAGGTCTACAACCGCTGTGGCACGTCGAAGTGGTGGTGCGTGATGGGCGTTTCAGGCATCCCGTCCACCGGACCCGAAGGGGAAATTATCCCCAACGCCAACGGCACCTCTGCGGCTGCGCCGAGCGTCTCCGGGGCGCTTGCGCTGGTGATTCAACGCTTCCCTTACATGACCGCCAGCCAGGCGCGGGATGTGTTGCTGACTACCTCCAGCCTGCAAGCGCCGGACGGTCCCGATACGCCGGTGGGCGACCTGACCGGTGGCCGCACCTACGACAACCTGCAACCGGTGCACGACGCCGCGCCAGGCACGCCGCAAGTGCCGGGCGTGGTCAGCGGTTGGGGCTTGCCCAACCTGCAAAAAGCCATGCAAGGGCCGGGGCAGTTCCTCGGCTCGGTGGCGGTGGCCTTGCCGGGTGGTACGCGCGATATCTGGGCCAACCCGATTTCCGATGAGGCAATCCGCGCCCGCCGTGTAGAAGACACCGCCGAACAAGCCACCTGGGCCGCCACCAAGCAACAGAAGGGCTGGGTCAACGGCTTGCCCGCCAATGCCTCTGACGATGACCAGTTTGAATATGAAATCGGCCACGCCCGGGAACAGGCGACGCTGGCACGCGGCAAGGATTTGCTCACCGGCACGACCTACGTCGGCAGCCTGGCCAAGTCCGGCGACGGCGAACTGGTGCTCGAGGGCCAGAACACCTATTCGGGCAGCACCTGGGTACGCGGCGGCAAGCTGTCGGTAGACGGCTCGTTGACCTCCGCGGTGACCGTGGATGGCAGCGCGGTGGGCACCCGCAATGCGGATAACGGCGTGATGACCACGTTGGGCGGCACACTGGCCGGTAACGGCACGGTGGGTGCCTTGGC